>JAINCR010000014.1 GCA_036574215.1 Caldisericaceae bacterium | reverse complement strand
GAATATATTTTTGATGAGGCAATTCGGGAACTTGACTAATTTAAAATTTTTGGTATCATTGTAAGGAATGTTATTTTTAGGAGGAAACCCAATATGATGAAGATAACTAAATTTATAAAACCTTATGAGGTTAATAAAAAGTGGGTTTTAATTGATGCAGAGAATGAATCAATTGGAAGAGTTTCTGCTGTTGCTGCATCGATCTTAAGAGGAAAAGATAAACCTACTTTTACACCTAATGTGAATATGGGTGATAATGTTATTATCATTAACGCCTCAAAAGTAAAAGTAACAGGCAGAAAACTTACCGATAAAATTTATTACAAACACACGGGGTATGTTGGCAATATTAGAGAGTTTATTTTAAGGGATATCTTAAATAGAAAACCTGAATTCCTCATTTGGAATGCTATTAGGCTTATGCTTCCTAAGAATAGACTTGGAAGAAAAATGATTAATGGTCTTAAGGTCTATTCTGATTCAAATTACCCTAAAGAATTTAAAGTCGAAAGAATAGTTAAGGTATCGAAGGAGGAATAATGGATAAAGTTGTTTTAGCCGTAGGCCGAAGAAAAACATCCGTTGCACGAATAGTTTTAAAACCAGGAAGTGGCAATTTCCGTGTTAATGGAAGAGATGTAAACGAATATTTTGGTGTAAAAACTCTTCTCCCAGAAGTGTTTAAACCTCTTGAAATAACCAACATGAAAGATAAGTTTGATGTCAGAGCAAATGTCGTTGGTGGTGGTTTTAGAGGTCAAGTAGATGCGATAAAACTTGGAATTGCAAGAGCCCTTCTGAAAGTTGATGAATCTCTGAAAACTACACTTAAAAGTGAGGGACTTCTTACAAGAGATTATAGAGAAAAGGAAAGAAAGAAGTACGGCTTACATTCTGCAAGGAAAGACCGTCAATACAGAAAACGTTAACTATTTTGTAACTTTTATGAATTTAAGGGGCCGTTGCCCCTTTTTTATTTTCTAAATTTAGTTTAATATATATTGTATATGAATTTTGGAGGTACAAATGGTTAGAGTTCGTTATGCTCCATCTCCTACAGGAGAAATACATGTAGGTAATGCAAGAACAGCTATATTCAATTATCTTTTTGCTCGCCATAATGGAGGCACTTTTATTCTTCGATTGGATGATACAGATGAAAAGCGTTCTACACCTGCTGCTATAGAGAGTATGTTAAGGGATATTACCTGGTTAGGCCTTGATTGGGATGAAGGTTATCTTAAAGAAGGACCCTACGGTCCCTATAGACAGAAAGAGAGAATCCCCATTTACAACCATTACATTGATACTCTTCTTAAAAATGGTCATGCCTATGAACTCTACTACACAGATGAAGAAGTTGAATCAATAAGAAGTGAATACGAAAAAGCTCTTAAAACATTCTCCTATAGAAAACTCAAAGAAA
>JAINCR010000013.1 GCA_036574215.1 Caldisericaceae bacterium | reverse complement strand
GCGAAGTGAAGATTATATATATTAATAGACACTTCTTTCAGGTAGTGAAAAAAGTGATGTAAATTGAACCTTGACAACTGAACTCATTTGTGGAATAACACAGGTGAAGTTAGAAAGGGATCTTAACCCTTTTGACATTAAAATAGTGCCCTAATGAATAAGGGATTTTTAATCAAGGAGATGAGCTGACCCTTCTTTAATTTGAGATTCTTCCTCACTCACTAAGTTCGCTCGTCAGAATGACAGCATAGGATAAACTGCAAGATTCTTCCTCGGCAAAAGTCGCCTCGTCAGAATGACTCCCATCATGTCATCCTGGTTCCCTTTCTCTTGTCATCCTGGTTCCCTTTTCCTTGTCATCCTGAGGAGCGATAGCGACGAAGGATCTTATATTTGATGGGGTGAAAAGGGTCCCCTTAAGGCTCCCCCAAGTAATGAAAAACCATAAACGGAGGAGATTCTTCACTTCTTACGCCCTCAGAATGACAATACAGGGTAAACGGATGAGATTCTTCGGCTTCGCACTTACTTATGCAAGGAAAATATTGCGTAAGTAGGTGGGGAAGTTAGAAAGTGGGTTTTTTAACCTCTTCTATATTAAACAACCAATAGAAGCATTACGTTTCCAATTATTCTTTTGAAGTTGTTTTACCTAAAAAAACATCAAAACTATTAAAACTATTTATTTTTATCTGAGTTTAGATATAATATACGTTGTAAACTTATGAAAAAACGTTTAACGCCAGTTCAGTTTGTATTTATTAGTTTTGTTTTGGTAATCCTAACTGGAGCGATAATTCTTATGCTCCCTATATCAAGTAGAAGCGGACAATTTACCAATTTTGTTACTGCACTTTTTACTGCAACTTCTGCAACTTGTGTTACAGGCCTTGTAGTTGTGGATACTTACACCTATTGGTCTAATTTTGGACAGCTTGTAATACTCATCCTCATACAGGTAGGTGGCCTTGGGTATATGACTATAGCAACTCTTTTCTTGCTTGGTTTTAGAAGGCGTATCGCATTAAAAGAAAGATTTATTTTAAAGGAAGGCTTAAACGTTCCAAATCTTAAGAGAATAGTCATTTTTGCAAAAATAGTTTTGCTTACAACGGCTATAGTAGAAGGAACAGGCGCAGTAATACTATTTTTTAGGTTTATAAAGATGTTTCCTTTTTTAAAGGCGGTATGGTTTTCTATCTTCCATGCTGTTTCGGCTTTTTGCAATGCAGGATTTGACCTAATGGGTAACTTTCAAAGTCTTATGATGTTTGTAAATGATTTAACTATTAATCTTGTGATTATGTCTCTCATTGTAATTGGTGGTATTGGTTTTATTGTTATTAGAGAACTACTTGATTTTTTTAAAGCCCGTCTTGAAGGAGATAATTTGAAAAAACTATCGCTACATGCAAAAATCGTTTTAAGTGCAACATCTATTATAATTATAAGTGGTTTTATTCTTATTTTTTTGCTTGAGCACTCAAACCCGAATACACTCAGTCAACTTACAGAAAGAGGAAAATTTCTTGCAAGTATGTTTCAATCTATCACCCCAAGAACAGCAGGCTTTGCAACTGTAGATATAGGAAAACTCTATCAAACTACTCAGTTAATTATTATGCTTCTTATGTTTATTGGTGCTTCTCCTGGTGGCACTGGTGGCGGTATAAAGACATCCACTTTTACTGTTGTACTATTTTTACTTATCTCTTCTTATAAGGAAAATGCTTCTGTTGTGATTTTTGGAAGAACTATTCCACAAAAAACTATCAAAAAAGCAATTTTTATTTTTGGTTTTAGTCTATTTCTTATCCTTTCCTCTACTTTGCTTATTTTAATAAATCAAGGTGAGGATTTCACTTTTTTACAGGTATTATTTGAAGTTGTATCAGCCTTTGGAACTGTAGGTTTATCAACAGGTATAACTCCAAAACTGTCAAACTTTTCAAGATTAATTATTATTGCTACAATGCTTATAGGAAGAGTTGGTCCTCTTGCAGTTATACTAAGTATCAGCACTGCAAGACAAAGGGCACTTCCACAATATCCAGAAGAGGATATCGCAGTAGGATAGGGAGGGATCAATGAGAAAACAATTTGGTGTGATTGGTTTAGGAAAATTTGGTTCAGCAGTTGCAATTAACCTTGAAAAATTAGGTTATCCTGTGCTTGCAATCGATAACGACCCAGAGGTAGTAAGCTCCATTAAAGATAGAGTTTCTTTTGCAGAAATTGTTGATGCAACTAATCCAGAAGCACTTGAAGCAACTGGAATAAAGAATTGTGATACCGTTATTGTTGCAGTAGGAGATGTTGAGTCAAGTGTTCTTATTGCCCTAATCCTTGAGGAAATTGGCATTCACCATATCATTGCTAAAGCAAATTCTCAAATCCATGGAAGGGTATTGAAAAAAATTGGCGTAAAAGAGATAGTGTTCCCAGAGGAGGACATGGGCTTTAGAATAGCAAACAAAGTTGTTTTTGCAAACATTCTTGATTATATTGAGATAACACCCGAAGTTGATCTTGTTGAATACAAAGTTTTATCAAAAGACCTTATTGGGAGATCTCTTCAAGAGTTAGCCTTAAGAAATAGGTTTGGGATAACTGTTATTGCTATAAGGAGAGGCGATAAAGTTATCGTTTCACCCCAAGCAGATGAAAGATTTCTTGAAAATGACGTTGTATTTTTGGTTGGAACAACAGAAGATATAACCAATTTTAAGGAAACATTTGGATAATGATAAAAGCAATTACAATTGATTTTTGGGAAACTATTATTAAAGACGTGTATACAACTGAAAAAGATAGAGACTTTAAGAGAGCCCATTACATTATTGAAAAATTAGGGCTAAAAAGTAATGCAACTGAAAAAATAATAACTTTTTTTAAAGATTTAAACGAAGCCTTTAAACACCCCTCTAAAGAAAACTACTGGTCGATTCTGCCTGAAAACCAGTTAAAGAAACTTTTTGAAGAATATCTCCATATCTCGGTAAACGAAAAAGAATTTAAAGATATTTTGAATTACTACGAGAATGTGATTCTTGAAATTCCTCCAAAACTCACAGAAGAAATAGTAAAAGAAGTTTTACAGAAACTAAGTAATGTTTATACCCTTGTCCTCATTTCTAACACAGGCAGAACACCAGGGAGAGTTCTTTTGAAGATCATGGAAATGTATGAGGTAAAAGATTGCTTTAAATATTTTGTGTTTTCTGATGAAATTGGTGCAAGAAAACCTGACCCAGTTGTTTTTGAAATAGCCCAAAAACTTTTAAACTTACCTAAAAATGAAATCGTCCACATTGGTGATTCTGTGAACCTTGATTTCTTAGGTGCAAAAAACTACGGGTTTAATGCCATTCTTTATGCAAACGGAATGGATAACATTCCCGTAGAACCGTTTATAAGAAGTTTTAGTGAACTTGATAAGGTGTTAAATGAAAAATTTTCTTGAGATTGATGGAAACACTCTTAAGATAGATGATATTTACACAGTCTCCCATAATAAAACTCCTGTTAAATTGAGTAGAAAGAGCATAAAGGTAATTGAAAAGTCATTAGCCTCAGTTAACGAAGTTGTAAATCTTGGAAAACCAGTTTACGGTATCAATACCGGTTTTGGCAAACTTGCCGATGTGACTATAAAAAATGCTGATCTTAAAAAATTGCAAGAGAATCTTATTCTAAGTCATTCGGCTGGTGCAGGTGAAGTTGTAAGCGAAGAAGAGGTAAGAGCTGCTATCATTGTGCGTGCAAATAGCCTTGCAAAAGGTTATTCTGGTGTAAGAAAAGAAGTAGTAGGAAAACTTCTTGAAATATTAAACAAAGGCATTTATCCTTACGTGCCTATTTTTGGGTCTGTGGGTGCTTCAGGTGATCTTGCCCCTCTTGCGCACATCGCCCTTCTTCTTTTAGGAAAAGGAAAAATCGTAAAAGATAACCAAATTCTGGATTTTTCTTCACAACTTAGTAATTACTCCTTTGAGCCAATTTATGAGTTTTATCCTAAAGAAGGTCTTGCTCTCATCAATGGCACATCTTTTGAGGCTGGTATATCTGCACTTTTAATTTACGAATCAAAATACTTATTTAACATTTCTCTTAAGTCGTTTTCAATGGCTTTTGAGGCGCTTTTAGGTAGACTTGACCCTTTTGATTTAAGAATCCATAAAGTAAGAAATTCAATTTATCAAGAAAAAGTAAGTAAAGAAGTTATGAATATTCTTTCGGAAAGCACTTTAGTAAATAAAGGAAAGAACGTGCAAGATGCCTATACTCTTAGGTGCATGCCTCAAGTTTACGGAGCAGTGCTTGAGAATCTTGATTACATTTCAAATTTTATTGAAAGGGAAATTAACGCTTCAACTGATAATCCGTTGATTTTCGAAGATGGCGCTATTGTTTCTGGTGGAAATTTTCATGCCCAACCCCTTGCCTTTCTTATGGATCTATATGCAATTATTCTTACAAGTTTATCTTCCATGATAGAAAGAAGGATAAACAGGCTCTTAAACCCGAATTTGTCGTATCTAAAGCCATTTTTAGCAAATAATCCGGGGATTGAGTCAGGAATGATGATCTTACAATATCTTGCAGCATCACTTGTCTCTATGAATAAGGTGTTGTCTCATCCTGCAAGTATTGATTCAATACCAGTTTCAGCTGATCAAGAAGATTTTGTAAGCATGGGTATGAACGCAGTTATAAAAGCTAGGAAAGTATTAGAAAATTTTAGAAAGGTTGTTGCTGTTGAACTTATTGTGGGAGCCCAGGCACTTGAAATGGTTATAAAGGAAAATAAAGAACGCATGGGAAAGGGAACAGAAGAGATATTTTCAAAATTAAGAGCACTTGTTTCGTTTGCTAACAAAGATAGAGAATTCTCATACGATGTTAGTAATGTGGAGGATGCCCTCAAAAAACATCTACTTTAAAATAAAAAAAGCAAAAGCCTGCGAAAAGGAGGAGGGAAACGCAGGCCTTTGCTGACCAATTTGATTTGATAGAATTATTTGATCTATCGGCTATATATTATAGCAAAATTGTGAAAAAATTGTGAAGAGTTTTGCTAAAAAAATTACCACTTTTTTGCCAAATATAACTGTTTAATTGTGTATTATTTAAAATTTTATTAAATTTTTTTAATAATTTATATTTATATTTTTGTTTAACAAATAATGTTTGAACAATCTCATTTTATATGCTAGTTAACTTATTTTAATAAATTCTTAAAAAATGAGAATTGCTAATTCTTGAATTTAAAAGCGATTTTTAAAATTTTGTTATCTTAACCAACTAAAAATCTTGTTTTGTTTTTTTACTTGGATATAATATATTAAGAGTTTTTTATTTAAGTTAAAAAATTTAATAAGGAGGCGATTATGAAGAAAGTATTGCTAGTGTTGTTAGTAGTTGCAATGGTCTCTTCTTTCTTTGTTGGTTGTAAACCAAAGCCACAGCCAGTTACTTTAACAATTTGGCACTCTTGGAGTGGTGCAGAACTCGATGTTTTGAATGAGGCAATTACTGAGTATCAAAATCAACATCCAGAAATTACAATTAATCAACTTCAAGTCCCATTCGATCAATTACAAAACAAATACCAAACTGAAGCAGCAGCAGGTGGTGGGCCAGATATCCTTGTAGGACCTGCAGACTGGATTGGAAACTTTGCAAAAGCAAATCTTATTGCATCACTTGATTCTTACTTTGATGCAGCTTTCCTTGCAGACTATGTTCCAGGCGCAATCGAACAAGTAAAGTTCAATGGTTCAATGATGGCATTTCCAGAGTCAACTGAATGCGTTGCCCTTATTTACAATAAATCGCTTGTCCAAAACCTTCCAAAAGATACAAATGAACTTGTTACTCTTGTTGATTCCATTACTCAAGGAGATACCTATGGTTTCGTTTATAACTCAGGTTTCTATTTCACTGCAGGGTATTTCTTTGCTTCCGGCATGAAACTTTTTGATTCTAATAACAACGCTATTGTTAACCAAGGAGACGGAGGAGTAAAGACTCTTACCTTCCTTAAGAATTTGGCTTCCGATCCAAAATTCATCGTTGCAAATGATTACGGTAAAGCCGATTCATTGTTTAAAGAAGGAAAAGCGGCAATGATTATTAACGGACCTTGGGCAGTTGGTGATTATGTAAAGGCACTCGGTGATAAAGTTGGTGTTGCTCCAATGCCAGTATTTGCAGAAACTGGTAATCCTTTTGCTCCGTTTGTAAATACAAAAGATTTCTTTGTGAATGCCAATATTAACGATACACAGAAAAAAGCTGCAGCTGATTTCATTAAATTCATGGTAAGTAAAGATGTTGAACAAAAATTCTTTGAAAAAGCAAAACATATTCCATCAAATGTTAAAGTAGATACCTCATCAGATCCTATTATTGGAGGTTTCCTTGAACAAATGAAAACTGGAGTTCCAATGCCAATTATTCCTGAAATGGGTGCTGTATGGGATCCAATGCAAACAGCAATTGATTCAGTATTAGCATCAAAAGCAACGCCACAGGATGCTATTAATACTGCAGAAACAACAATTCAAGATAAGATTAACGCTTCAAGAGGTCAGTAAGTTTTAAAGAATTAAAAAGGGGGTGTATAGCCCCCTTTTTGTAAATGGAGACAAAGATGATTGATAAATCTGACATTGGTATGTGGGAAAAACTAAGGAGACATAGGCTTGCTTATTACTATATTCTTCCATCTGCTATTGTAATGGCATTAATAACTGCTTTTCCAATTTTATATCAGATTTGGATGTCTTTTACTAATTTTAACATTACGAATTTACGAAATCCTCATCCAGATTTTGTCGGTTTAGGAAATTTTATAAAGATTTTTACAAATAAAGTGCCTCTTGAGAATTTTAATTTTTGGAGGATATTTGCTTTTGATGTTTTTTGGACTTTTTCCAATGTATTTTTGCATGTGACGATTGGTATTAGTCTTGCAGTTGCCCTTAACACTCCAAGGTTAGCTTTAAAAAAATTTTATAGAACTCTTCTTGTAATTCCGTGGGCAGTTCCATCGTATATCAGTGCCCTAATTTGGAAAAATATGTTTGATGTAGATTTTGGTGCTGTAAATCAGATTCTTTCAAATATCCTCAATATGACTGTAAAAATACCTTGGCTTACAAATCCCAATGCCCCTATTAAAATCTTTCCGTTTTTATCTTATGCATTCTACGCGGATCTAATTACTAATGTTTGGCTTGGGTTTCCTTTTATGATGGTCGTTGCAACGGGAGCATTACAAAGTATCCCACACGAAATTTTTGAAGCAGCAGAAATCGACGGCGTTAATGAAAGAGGTAAGTTTTTCAAAATTACCTTACCATTGATTCGGTCAGCTATGCTTCCTGCAATTATGCTTGGCATTGTTTGGACTTTCAATCAATTCAATGTTATTTATCTTGTTTCAGGTGGTGGTCCTCTTGGAACAACAGAGATTCTTGTAACACAAGCATACAAAATTGTTAACCCTGGGGGCTTGTATGGTGTTGCAAGTGCCTTTGGATTAATTGTGTTCTTTATTTTACTTGCTATCACGCTTATTACAAACAGAATTACAAGAGCAACGGAGTAAGAGTTATGAAAAAAGAAATAAAAGAAAAGTTAAAACATTTATACTTACACGCATACATCATTTTTTGGATTATTATTGCATTATTCCCAGTTTTATGGATTGTTTCCATGTCTCTTAATCCAATAAATGTTTTGAAGCCCACCACACTTACACTTATTCCTAAAAATGCGTCTTTATCGGCTTATATGAAGGTGTTGCAAAAACCATACGAAGCATATCCTGTGCCGTTTGTTCAACTACTTTTTAATAGCCTTTTTGTTGCAGGAGGGACTGCATTTTTATCAGTGGCTCTTGCTGCAACAGCTGCTTATGCCTTCTCAAGATTCAGTTTTCCAGGTAGAAATATTGGTTTAATCTCTTTTCTTGTAACACAGATGCTTCCTGCAACTGCAACACTTGCACCACTGTTTGTAATCCTTACTCTTTTACATGTAAGAAATTCTCTTTTTGGCTTGATAATCGCTTATGCATCTGGCTCTGTTCCTTTTGCAATATGGAATTTAAAGGGATACTTTGACACAGTGCCAAAGGAATTAGAAGAAGCAGCACTCGTTGATGGCTGTGATAGAAACCAAGCTTTTTTGAAAGTTATACTACCACTTTCCGTGCCAGCACTTGCAGTAACTTTTCTTTTTGGGTTTATGAATGGTTGGATGGAGTGGATGTTAGCATGGACGTTTTTAACTAAACCGCAGAATTTTACACTTGCAATGACTTTGTATAACATGCAGGGTCAGTGGAACACCCCTTGGTCACAATTTGCTGCATTTTCCCTTATTATTTCCATTCCTGTAATGGTTGTATGGTTCCTTTTGCAAAGATACATAGTCTCTGGCTTAACTCTTGGAGCAGTAAAAGGTTAGATTTGGTAAGTTTAGTCTTGGATAATTCTTGAGCCGTTTACATCTTTTGTGACTTTAATCTCGTAAGCAAAATTATCTTTTATTTCAGGAAGATGACTTACTAAAAGAATTTTCTTAAAATCATCTCTTATTGAATTAATTTCCTGAATTATGTTATTTCTTCCCCTTTCGTCTTGGCTACCAAAACCTTCATCTATTACAAGCATTTCGATTGGTGCAGATCTCAGTTTTGAAATGAACCTTGCTATCCCAAGACGTAAGGCAAAATTTATTCTGAATTGTTCACCACCAGATAAAAGTTCATACCTTCTTTCCGAACCACCTTCATAAACGTAAATCTCAAGAGTTGGCTTTTCTGAATGTGTTGTATCGACTGTAATTGTCTTGAATTGTATATGCATACGCCCATCTGTTAATTTTAAAAGAAACCTATTTACCTCATCCTCAAGGACTGTTAAAAACTGTCTTAAGATAGTTATTTGTATTCCATTTCTGCCAAAAATTTCCTCAATCTTACTTAAAACAGTTATCCTCTCACTTTCTAAAGAAAGTTGTTGCTCCAAAGTTTGCAAAGTATTTTTTGATTGCTTAATCTCGCTTATTTCCCTTTCGTAAACTGCCTTTTTATTAGAAAGTTCTAAAATTTCTTTTTGAATTTCTGTTTCTTCCTTTTGTGCTTCAAGGAGTTTATTTTCAACCGATTCAAAGTTTTTTAAAACTTCATTATTCTTAACTATTTCATTTTTAATTGATTCAAATTTTCTTTTTATATCTTCTAATTCAATTAGAAGTTTTTCCCTTGTATTTTTTAATTCTTTTAGAGTAGCTTCTGCTGTGATGAGTTTACTAAATTTATCTTCAAAAACTTTTAGTTCACTTTCTTTTTTAGTCAACTCAATAAAATATTTTTCATCAAAACCCAAAACTTCTATTTCATTTTTTACTTTATATAGTTGCTCTAATTCATTTGAGATGTGTGTTTTATTTTTAAGGATACCTCCTAAATTTTCGTATTCTTTTTGATCTTCTTCTAAAGTCTTTTGAAGTGTTAGAAAGTTTTCTTCTATGTTCTTCAAATTTGTTTTATCAACTAAAATGTTTCTATCTAATTCATTAAGTTTTTCCCTTGTTGCTTGAACGGTGTTATTAAGGTTTTCTATTTCTTTTTGCAATTCACTTAACTCTTTTTCAAGGTTTTCTATCTTTACTTTTTGTAATTCCTCAATATTACCTATTTTATTTTCAAGGCTTTCTATATTTAAATTAGTTTGTGTTAGTTCAAATTCTTCTTCCCTTTTCTTATTTTTTAAACTTTCAATTCGTTCAATTAATCTTTCTTTTTCAATTCTTTTCTTGTTTAGTTCAATCTTACTTTTTTCAATATCTTCAAACTTCTTTTTGCTATCTTTAAGCGCTTCCTCAACCAACACAAGCCTTTCTTTAAGATGCGTAATTGTCTTAAAAGTGTCTTCTTCTATTTTGTGCTTGTGTTCTTCGTTAAGTTCCCGCCCACAAACAGGGCAGACAGGTTGAGATGACCTTCTAATGATGTCAATTTTATCTTGTTCAATTCTTATATTTTCTTTAACTTTTGCAATTTCTTGTTCATTATCCTTTTTCGTCTTTAATAAAGGTTCCTCATTTAAAAGAATATTCTCTAAATCTTCAATACTTTTATTTAATTTTTCAACTTGTTTTGTAGTATCATGGATATCGTTATCGATATTTTTAACCTCTTTTTCTTTGTTTTTACGCTGTTGTTCTTCCTTTAGATACTGCTCAAACAAAACTTTTAAAACTCTTAAAGAAGCAATTCTATCCTTAAGCAAAGCTAACTCGGTTAATTTTTTGTTGAGTAATTCAGTTGAAGTTTTTAAATTATCTTCAAGTTTCACTTTGATGCTTTCAAATTCACTTAAATGCTTTTTAATATCTTCTTTTTCGCTTACATTTGTATCCTTCTTTTTAATTGTATCTTTTATCTTTTTACTAAGCGATTCAATCTTATCTATTAGATGTTGATTTTTATCTTCAATAATCCTTTCGATATTCTTTTGATTTGAAGTAAGCTTTATAAACTCCTTTTCCTTTATTGAAAGGATGTTTTTCTCTTCTCTAATTTTTTTTAATTTTTCAAAATTTTCTACTATAGATTCTTTTTCTTGAAGAATTTTGTCGTATTCCTCTATGTTTTTATTAATATCATTGAGTTCTTCTTCTTTTTTTCTGTGTTGTGTTAATGTTTCTTCTATGTTTCTATTTAGCCCTTCAATGTAAGTCTTTAACTTTTCTTTTTCCTGTAAACGTTTTTGTAAGCTACCGATTTGCTCTTTTGCGACTTTTTCTTTTAACAAATTCGCTTCCAATTCCCTTTGGATTTTGCTAAGTTCACTTGTAAATTCAACCTCTTTTTTTATGTGCTCTTCAAGGTCTTTAATCTTGTTTTTTATCTCTTCTACTCTTCCTTCAATGTTTTTTCTTCTTTCCTTTGCTACATTCTTTGCTTTTTCAAAAATGCCAAGATTAATTAGTTCTCTTAGCACTTCTACCTTTTCAGATGGAGTTTTTGATGTAAAATAATCTGCCTGACCTTGGAGGATAAAAGAAGATGTAATAAACGCATCATAGGTAAAATTTATAATATTTTCAATTTTTTTGTCTGTTTCTCTTATGGTATTTTCGCTAATATTTTTAAAACTTTCGTTAACTGGGTCAAATTGTTCAAGAATAACCTGAGATTTACCTTCCTTACCGATTTTCCTTCTTATGCGATAAATGTTTTCCTTCTCTTTAAAGATTAGCTCAATTTTAAGTTCGTCTGCATTTCTGTTTACAACACTTTTCAAATCACTTTTCAAGCTTCTTGCAACTCCAAAAAGGGCAAAGACAATTGCATCAAGTATGGATGATTTTCCATGTCCGTTATCGCCAGAAATTACCGCCAAATTGAATTTTCTAAAGTCAAGAGTTTGTTCCTCGTTATAACTTAAAAATCCCTTAATTTTGAGGATTTCTGGGATCATATTTTGAAAATTGTTTTGATCTTCTCAATGGCTTCTTCGGGAGTTTTAACAAAATATAAGGGGGCGTTTTTTCTTGAATCAAAGTGTATGCCATCAATGAGAATTCTATCAACTGAGTCAGAAAAATCTCCACTACCTTTAATAACAATTGCGGGTTTTCCGTTTTGGTATGTTGAAACGAGTTCAAGCAGTGTGCCAATTTTACCACCTATCATAACAACAACATCAACAGCATGAATCATAATAAGTGAGCGCATATCCATAGGAAGTCCTGTTAAAATTGGAATTGTTACAAAATCATTTGCTTGAGTTAAGTCAAATCCTGGCAAAATACCCACGTTAATGCCATTTCCATCAAAATTGCCATGACAAGCAGCTTCCATTACTCCATCACGGCCACCTGTAAAAAGTATGAAGCCTTCTTTTGCTGTGAGGTATCCAAATTTGTATGCGATTTCTTTAACCAAGGCTAATACAGGCTCATTTGGTCTTTCAGAAGTCCCAATTAATCCAACTTTTATTTTATTCTTCCTCATCTTTTACGTCCATTATTTCAATTTTATCAGGAGTTACCGTTTCGTTTTTGTTTAACTCGTATTTAAGGCAGCACATCAATTTTCCGCATAGTCCTGTAATTTTTGAAGTGTTCATCGAAAGGTTTTGCATTTTTGCATAGGCAAGCTCTATACTTTCAACATCTCTTAGGAAGTTAGTGCAGCAAACAGGATAACCACAAGGGCCAATACCACCAAAAAATTTCATTGCATCTCTTGAACCTACCTGCCAGAGTTTTATCTTGGAATTGAGAGTTTGCACGAGGTCCTTTATCAGTTCCCTAAAATCTACCCTTGAAGAAGCCGTAAAGTAAAAGACAAATTCTTTTTCTTTTTCATCCCATATTGTTTCAACAAGATGCATTGGCAAATTATGCGTTTTTATTTTTTCCTTGCAGATTTTAAAGGCATTATCCTCTCTTTTAGCTAAATCTTTAAAGTATTTAAAGTCATTTTCGTCAGCTTTTCTTAAAAGGCGCATTGTCCCAAAGCGTTCTTTTAACTTATCAAATCTTTGTGCTTCCATCTTGACTAAGGGTCTTACAACTTTTCCAAGAGTTGATATGTTATTTCTTTCTATGATTACAAAATCTCCAATTGACAAACTCAACCCTTCTTTAGGGACAAAATAAGTATTCATTTCTTTTCTTAGCATTACACCAGTAAGTATTACTTCATCTTTTATTGCTTCCATATTCAAATACTTCCTTTCATAAATACTCTATATCAAAAAGCAACTTTAATATTATATACATCGGATTTGCATTTGTCAAAATTGCTGTTTTTGAATTTTCAATGAGTTTGTAAGTTTCATAAACAATCTTCATGTCAAAGTTTAAGAATTCATTAGCAATAAAACCAAGTAAATCAATATTTTTTACAAAATCGGTTTCTTTGTTTAGGACAATGTATAAAATATCTTCCATAAGATCAATCGCCTCGTTTAAAAAATCCTCTACAGTAACTCTATCAATATCTCCGTAATAGTCTTTAAACCTTAGTAAAAATGTGGGGACGGTTTCGTTTTTCTTCACAAGATTTAAAAATGACATAATGAGGTGCTTTCTTTTTTTAAAATTTTCACTATTTTTAAATTTCTCTAAATTTTCAAGAGAGCCATTAAGGACATAAGATAAATTTTTTGCTTCCGTTTCTTCAAGATCCGAAGACAATATTCTTTCAATAACTTCACGCCTTAACTTAGAAAACCTTACAATAGAAGATCTTGAAATTATAGTTTCAGGAATTGCTTCTTCTTTCTCTGCTATGAGGATGTTGAGTGTCTTTGGAGGTGGTTCTTCAAGGTATTTTAACATACTATTAAAGGCCTCTTTTGTTGCGCTATCAACATCGACAAAAATGTTCACACTATATCCATTTATTGGCATATAAGAAGAGTTAATAACATCTCTTATGCTTTCAATTCCTAATGGTGAGTCCTTTATGATTTTTACATTTGGACTTACGTTATTTTCGATTGCAACACAAGATTTGCAACTATCACACCCGTTTAGAGGCTCAACTTTACAGTTAAGTGCTTTTGCAAATTGTAAAGCAGTAAAAAACTTACCTACACCCCTATTGCCTACAAAAAGAAGTGTTGAGGGAATATTATTTGTCTCAAGCAACTTCCTTAAATACATTATTGCTTTTTCTTGTCCTAAAACTTTATTAAGTCCCAAGTTTTACTCCAATAATTTGTCTACATAGTTATAAAGGGTTACATTACTAACTCTTTCAAATGCTATTTTAAACTCAGGGTATGGGACGTTTTCAAGGTATTTTAAATGGGATTCAAGAGTTGAAATTCCGTATTCTCTGTTTATTTCAAGGAAGTATCTCTGGGATGAGTCTGGTATTTCTTCCTCTTTTCCTTCTGGAATTGCAATAAGCCTAATGAAATTTAAAACGTCATCTTTTGTGAGTTTAAGATTTTTAAAGTTCTTTTCAATTTCTTCGGCAAGGTTTTCATCTTGCTCAAAGAAACGGAGTGAGAATTTATCAAGGGTATCGATTGCATCTGCAAGATAAACACCTAAAGCAGCGCTTTTGCTATACAATTTTCCTGCAACAAGCATGGCAAGATCATCTGAAACACCAAGCCCCTTTTTGTGTCTAATGTATTGGAACCTAATATAGGTATGTTTCAAAAAATCAACATTCGTTGGATCAATAATGAGGCCTTTTTCTCTGTATTCTTCTAATTTGTCTTCGTGGTCGCCATGAGCAAGCATTTCTCCATCAAGGTTCATCTTTTCCATTACATTAATATCGATAAGGTAAGGCTTTCCTCCACCCATGTTAATATTAAACTTTTGATTTGCAAGTTTTCTTGTTTCAAAATCATCCATAAATCCGCCAAGGTAAAGTCCTCTTAAAACATCCTCAGGATCAATTTCTAATTCAAGAAAGAGTGGCACTCTCATAAGTGGCTCACCAACTCTATTTACAAGGAATCTTCTTATATCTTTTTTCATTACACTTCTTGCAAATTCGTAGATTTCATCTATGATAAGTTGCCTTGAAGATCGGACAATAAAAGCGTCTCTTCCAAGAGCAATGACGATATCATCAATTGTTGTATCAACAAATTTTTTGCTATCGAATTCTCCGTGGCCGTTGTGTGCATGCCCCTCAATAGTCTGCATAAAAAGTAAGTCTTCAACTTCAGGAGAAGTTAGCAAATCGTGTTCCTTTTGAAGCTTTCTAAAATCTTTCCAAATTAGTTCCCTTGGTGCTATTTTCATTTTTACCTCCTAATTATATTTTACAAAATAGCCTCTTTAATAATACCACCCATGACTACTGTATCGCCATTATAGATAACACAACTCTGTCCTTTTGTAATTGCAAATTGTTTTTCAAGAAACTCTACAGTATATTCATCGTTTACTTTTGTAATTCTACATTTTGCAGGTTTTGTTTGATACCGTATTTTTGCTTCGTAAATTTCATCTAAAGAAACTTCCTCAAGAATATTTACATCCGTAAGTTTTGCCCCAGTAAAATAACAGTCTTTTTTCGTTGAAACCACTACAAGATTGTTTATAGGATCAGTATCTACTACATATAAAGGCTCTTTGTATGAAATACCAAGGCCACGTCTCTCCCCAACAGTATAAAAGTAATAGCCTTTGTGATATCCAAGTATTGTGCCGAACTTGTCTATAATTTTTCCAGTTTTTTCTTTCAAATGCTCCTTTATAAACTCCCTTATATCTCCTTTTATAAAGCAAAGGTCTTCGCTCTCTTTTGGACTTTTTAAGCCTAAACCAAAGGCAATTTCTTTAACTTGTGTTTTTAAAAAACGCCCGAGAGGGAAAATGTATCTATTTAGGTCGTCTTTTTTTAGCCTCCATAACATATACGATTGGTCTTTAATTGGGTCAATGCCTTTTTTAAGATGCTTATCCTCTATAATTGCATAGTGTCCTGTTGCAAATAAACCGTCTCCAAAATGTTTTTTTGCATACTCAAAACCTATGCCAAATTTTATTTTTTCATTACAGATAACGCATGGATTTGGTGTGAAACCTAATTTCAGGGTATCCCAAAAGTAGTCTTTTACGAAATTTTCAAATTCTCTTGAAACATCTATCTCAACAAAAGAGATTTTTAATTTATGCGCAATAAAGTGGGCGTTAGTAATATCACAACAGCGTGATAGGTTGCTTTCTTTTTCTAATTTAAAGAAAACTCCTATAACATCAAACCCTTCTTTTTTAAGAAGATATGCAGCAACACTACTATCTATGCCACCGCTAATACCAACGTATACTTTCATTCTTTAATTTTACCATAGATTTAATAAATTAGCGCACAACCAAAGAGAACTTAATTAAATACCCTTTGTAGTAAGGCATACTGGGTTTTTTATTATAAGACAAGTCTATAGCAAAGTAAATGTGCTTCTAATGACGGAGTGGTAGGGGGTAATTCTTACAAGACAAAGTCCTCTTGGGTCATTCTACAACATTTTCCTTGCGTAAGCAAGTGTGTTAGCAAAGAATCTTCTTTTCTTAAACTCTAACATTATTTTGTTTTAGTTTATCCTTATAATTGAAATATTCAAAAGAAAACTATTATGTATATTCTATTAAATATAGCTGCTATTTTATACACTTGAATAATAAATAATTTGCCGTAGTAGTTCTTAAATAAACAAGGGATTATAACAATAAGTAAATAATTACGTTAAAAGAATATTTTAAAAACACTTTGCAATTGAAAAAGTATAAATTTAAAAAAAAACATTTTCGCAAAATTTAGAATTTGGTATAATATATATAGTATTAAGTGTAAAAAGATTATTTTAGTTCAGTGTTAGATAGCTTTTTGATGTATGTTAATTTTGCGAAGTGCATATAATATATATGCAAAGAGGCTTCTTTGTGCTGATGCTAAAAAATTGATGTAAAATAAACCTTGACAACTGAAAAATTTGTAAAATTTGCGAAATAAGGGCAAAAAAGTGCTGATTACAATTAGCCTCGTAAACCACCCTGTCCTAATAGTGCCCTGATTAATAAGGGATTACGACCACTTCAACCATATATTTTCACCTCCCTTCCTTTAAATTTGTCCTAATAGTGCCCTGATTAATAAGGGATTACGACTCTTTATTATCCAAAATGAGATTAAAATCAAGCGATAGTCCTAATAGTGCCCTGATTAATAAGGGATTACGACTTTTTTCTCCAGGATTTTTAAAAAACAAACTTGTTAAGTCCGAATAGTGCCCTGATTAATAAGGGATTACGACCTAATGTTCCTAGAATCTTTATGATTGAAGTGATAATCACGTCCGAATAGTGCCCTGATTAATAAGGGATTACGACGGGTGTCCGATTATCGAAACCACCTCGGAAGAGGTGGTCCGAATAGTGCCCTGATTAATAAGGGATTACGACTGTAATACCAAGCTTTTCTTCACTGCTTTCTAGAAGCAGCGGTCCGAATAGTGCCCTGATTAATAAGGGATTACGACTAGGAATTGGAGGAATTGATACTTATAGATCCTTAAATAGTCGGTCCGAATAGTGCCCTGATTAATAAGGGATTACGACATTATTGTTTCGACCATATTTTCACCTCCTTTCCTTTGTCCGAATAGTGCCCTGATTAATAAGGGATTACGACAAAGATGGGAACATCAGATTTGGTTTACGCAATTGGTCCGAATAGTGCCCTGATTAATAAGGGATTACGACTTTCGTAGCGTGTTGCGAAAGTTCACATTTCTTCCTCAAGTCCGAATAGTGCCCTGATTAATAAGGGATTACGACCTTAAGTAGGGGGGCGGTTATTTGTACCCCCTCACGGGGTCCGAATAGTGCCCTGATTAATAAGGGATTACGACCCTCTTCAATAGTTTGTATTTTCACCTTCATCTTTTATTGTCCGAATAGTGCCCTGATTAATAAGGGATTACGACTTTCTAGATCGTTCAATATATCTCCATCGTATTCCCAAGTCCGAATAGTGCCCTGATTAATAAGGGATTACGACAGTCCTCATATTCTACTTTCACAATTTCAATATCCATTTTGTCCGAATAGTGCCCTGATTAATAAGGGATTATTAATTGAGGAGGGAAACTACCCCTCCTCAAAACTCCACCCAAAGGCAAAGGATGAGATTCTTCCTCACTCACTACGTTTGCTCGTCAGAATGACAACATAGGATAAACTGCAAGATTCTTCCTCGGCAAAAGTCGCCTCGTCAGAATGACTCCCATACTGTTATCCTGATTCCCTTTTCCCTGTCATCCTGAGGAGCGATAGCGACGAAGGATCTCATATTTGAGGGGGACACCCCCTCAAGGCTACTAAAGAAAACACAAAAAAGAATAAAAGTAGAGATTCCTTACTTCGTTTGAAATTATAGGGGGAAGTTCGAAGGGGGTCTTTTAACCCCTTCGATATTAAAATAGTGCCCTGATTAATAAGGGATTATTAATTGAGGAGGGAAACTACCCTTCCTTACAACTCCACCCAAAGGCAAAGGATGAGTTTCTTCCTCACTCACTACGTTTGCTCGTCAGAATGACACCTTGTAGTCATTATGCACTCTTCTTCTTTACGAAGTCAAGTAAAGCATAAGAAGATGAAGAATCTTTTCTGTTTTATTTTTTTTATTA
>JAINCR010000012.1 GCA_036574215.1 Caldisericaceae bacterium | reverse complement strand
AGGATTACCCCTTGCTCTTACTTACACACTCTACGGAGTAAAAGTATACGGAATTGACATTAACAAGAATTACATTGAAAAATTAAAAAATGGAAAAACGCACGTATATGAAGTATACAAAGGAATTCATATAGAAGAAATTTTACAAGAAAGTCTAAAGAAAGGTTTATTTGTTCCAACATATTCATACGAAGAAGGTTTAAAAGATATTAAAGATATTATTGTAACCGTTGGCATACCAATTGAAAATGAACAGATCAAGATGGAAGTTTTTGAAGATGCTATGAAAAGTATAGGAAGGTATCTTACAAAAGATAGTTTGGTATTAATTAGATCAACTGTTCCACCTTTAACAACAAGGAATGTCGCTTTGCCTATTTTGGAAAATGTAAGTAGTATGAAGGTTAACGAAGATTTTCTTCTTGCATATTCTTCTGAGAGAATCGCAGAAGGACAGGCATTTGAAGAATTCCAGACAATGCCTGTTGCTGTAGCAGGTATAAATAATGAAGGAACAAAAAAAGCTAAAGAATTATTGTCAATTATTAATCCAAATGTGTTTGAAGCAAGCACTCCTGAAGTAGTTGAAATATCAAAATTAATAGAGAATGCTTCAAGAGATGTAAATATAGCGCTTGTTAACGAATTAGGAAAGCTTACAAATGCAATTGGAGTAGATACAATGGAAGTAATAAAAGTAGCAAACACACACCGAAGAGTAAAACTATTAACACCAGGAATAGGAGTTGGAGGACATTGCATCCCATTTGCGTCTAAATATATCTTTTATACTTCCGATAAATTGAGCATAGAATTACCACTTCTTCATACAGCTAGAGAAGTAAACGATTTAAGGCCAAAAGAAATTGCTAATAGAATAGAAAATACTCTAAACAATTTAGGTAAAAAAATAGAAAATTCATACATAGTATTCCTTGGCATTGCTATGAAAGATAATTCTTCAGACATATCTGAAAGTCCTGGGGTTATGCTAAAAGAAATTCTTAAGTCAAAAGGAGCAAAGGTAAGATTCTTCGATCCAAAAGTAAGTGGAGTATTCGAAGATAAAGTTAACTCTTTAAAAGAAGCACTTATTGGTGCTGATGTTGTAGTAATACCCATTATCCAAGACGAAATAGATTATAATATCCAAAATTGGTTTCATTTATTGAATAACCAACCAATTATTTTTGATGCAAAGCAAAAAATAGACATGCAACAAGCAACCAAACTTGGAGCAGTATACATAAAAATATGAGAATAGAAATTTTTGATCTCCCTATAGATAATATTACATTTGAAGAGGCATTAAAACACATTGATAACTTAATTACCAAAGGCTTACCCTCTTATGCAGTTGCGGTTAACCCAGAAAAGGCACTAAAAGCATATAAAGATAAGGAGATATTGGAAATCTTAAAACATTCTAACTTAAATTTTGTTGATGGAGTTGGTATTATTTTTGCATCCTCGCTTTTTAAAGGAATAAAAATTAAGGAAAGGATCACTGGTATTGATTTATTTTCTTCACTACTTGCTCTTGCAGAACAAAAAGGGTATTCAGTATTCTTCCTTGGGGCAAAAGAAGAAAGCCTTCAAAAAGCAATAGAAAACATTAAAAACGAATATCCAAATTTAAAAATAGTTGGTTTTCATAATGGATATTTTGAAGATGAAGGTAAAGTTGTTTCAATAATAAGAGAATCAAAACCTGACATTTTATTTATCGGTATGGGATCACCCAAACAAGAAAAGTTTATCTACAGGAATTTGAATAACCTCAATGTGAAATTTGCTATGGGTGTTGGCGGATCTTTCAATGTTTTCTCAAAAGAATTTAAAAGAGCACCGGCAATTGTGCAAAAACTTGGCCTTGAATGGCTGTATAGGTTTTTACTTGATCCAAAACGCTTACCCCGTATTTTAAGTCTCCCAAGATTTTTACTAGAAGCCTATAAAAGGAAAATTCCTAGTAAAAAAGAAGCGGATTTAATAGGCGTAAAAATCTCCAATAGGACACTTGATGAAAATATTGAAATTTTAAAAAGTTTTATAAAAGAAGGCAACTATCATATCGTAGTTACAATAAATGGTGAAATGCTTTCAAGGGCCATTAAAGATAAAGAATTTTTGGAGATTTTAAAAAAGGCAGATCTTGTGATCCCCGATGGAATTGGCGTAATAATGGCGGTAAGAAGATTCGGAAAGAGAATCACCAACAGAATTCCCGGTATTGAGTTTGCCTGGGAAGTTCTAAGAGTTTCAGAAATTGAAGGGTATAGAGTGTTCTTCTTGGGAGCAGAAGAAGAAGTTATACAAAAGGCAGTCAACAATATAACAAAACAGTTCCCGAAATTAAACATTGTAGGTTTCCATAATGGCTATTTTACGGAAGATGCGGAAATAAGAAACCACATCTTTGAAAGCAGGCCACACATACTTTTTGTGGGAATGGGTGGGATAAAACAAGAAAAATGGATTGAAAAGAATAAAGATCTTGATATACCCGTAAATATCGGAATAGGTGGCTCCTTTGATGTATGGAGTGGAAAAGTTAAAAGAGCTCCTGTACTTGTTAGAAAACTTGGAATTGAGTGGCTTTATAGGACAATCGTCCAACCGAAAAGGATTGGCAGACTACTTAATATTGTTGAACTTACCGTTAGGATTTTTCTGGGGAGGCTAGATTGAAAAATGTCTTAGTCTCAGGATACTTTGGTTTTGGAAATTTAGGAGATGAAATAATAAAAGAGGTAATAAATAGGGAACTAAAAAAGAATAATATAATCGCTCTCTTTCTTGTTAAAGAAAAAAAGAATGAAAACGAAATTAATAGAACTAATATTGTAGAAATTCTAAAAAGTTTAAAAGAAGTTAACGCCTTTATTTCAGGAGGAGGTGGACTTCTACAAGATAAGACAAGTTTAAAAAGCCTTTTATACTACACAACGCTTATAAATCTTTCAAAGATAGCAAATAAAAAAACCTTTATTTTCGCACAAGGGATTGGCCCATTAAAGAAAAACATCAGCAAAAAGATAGTTAAACATGCCTTAACAGGTGTTGACTTAATAACCGTAAGAGACGAGGAATCAAAAAATTTACTTCTCGAGTGTGGTTTAAAAAACGAAATCTTTGTAACTTCTGATCTTGCTTTCCTCTATGAGTTCAGTACTTTACCAACTTTACCCATTGAAGAAAACTACAATGTTTTGCAGATAAAGGGAAACGAAAATATTGATATTGAAGAAATAGCAGATATTGCACGTTTTATACATTATAAAACGCACTATGAAACAATTCTTGTGCCATTTTATCCTGCAGTAGACTTGGGATTAGCCAAAAAAATTAACGAAAAAACAAAATTCCCAGTATTTGTTCCAAAAACCTTTGAAGAAGCATTTTCAGTTTTGAAAAACGCAAAGTTTGTAGTTGGGACAAGATACCATTCCATTGTTTTTTCAATTATGCTTAAGAAACCTGTCTTACCCATTTTTTACGATGACAAGGTTAAAAATTTAAGCAAATTTATAGGATTAACTGGTATTGAAATTAAGGATTTAACTTTATCTAATTTTGCAAATGTATTTACGGATTTTGTAAAGCAACAAAAAGAGATTACAAGTTTAATCGAAAATAAACTACCACAACTTAAAGAAAATGCAAAAAGGAATTTTGAAGCATTTCTTAAATACTTACATTAGAGATTTTTTTGAGGAGTTTGTTGCACCAGCGCATTGCGTAGTCTGTGGAAAAAAGCTTTATGATAGTTTTATTTGCAACGATTGCGCAAGTAAAATTGAATACAATAAATACCCTCTCATTTTTCACAAAGACATGATATACTATTTTGGAATGACAAACTACACTGGAGTTATAAAAACAGTAATAACTAAATTCAAATTTCAAAATTATAAAGTTATTGCTAAATTTCTATCAGAACAAATTATTCAGTTTACGGAGAAACAAAATATCCATTTTGAGACCATAGGCTATGTTCCAATGACAAAAAGAGAAGAAAGCGAAAGAGGATACAACCAAACATACTTAATTGCTAAAGAAATCGCAAGAAAAACCAATAAACCTATTTTTAAAGGATTATACAAAATTAGAGAAACTGAAAGGCAATCCAAACTCTCAAAACAAGAGAGAGAAACCAATATTAAAAACGCCTTTAGAGTTGATGCTAACCTTAATAAAGATATACTTATAGTTGATGATGTGTTTACAACAGGCTCAACAGCAAAAGAAATATGTGATACAATTAGTAAAAGAAATAAAAATAACTTAATTTATTTTATTGCAATAGCAAGAGCATTAGAGTAAGGAGGTAAAAGTGAGAATCAAAGAAATTGATTTAGAACTTGCGCAAGCCATGCAAGGTGAGCTTGAAAGACAGAGAAGTAAACTTGAATTAATTGCTTCTGAAAATTATGTAATGGAACCCGTCCTTGAGGCTCAAGGCTCAGTATTAACAAATAAATATGCCGAAGGCTACCCTAACAAAAGATACTATGGCGGGTGTGAATTTATTGATATTGTTGAATCTCTTGCAATTGAAAGAGCAAAAAAGCTTTTCTCAGCTGAAGATGCTAACGTTCAACCGCATTCAGGATCACAGGCAAACTTTGCAGTCTACTTTGCAACAATGCAACCAGGAGATACACTTTTAGGAATGGACCTATCTGCAGGCGGACATTTAAGCCATGGCAGTCCGGTAAGTATCACAGGAACATACTTTAAAGCAGTCCATTATGGAGTAGATAAAGAAACTGAGCTTATTGATTACAATCAGGTAGAAGATTTAGCAAAACAACATAAACCTAAAGTTATTATTGCTGGAGCAAGTGCATACCCACGATTTATTGACTTTGAAAAATTTGCAACGATTGCAAAGAGTGTCAATGCATATTTTATGGTAGATATGGCTCATATTGCTGGTTTAGTTGCAGCAGAAATACATCCATCACCTGTGCCTTATGCAGACTTTGTAACCTCAACAACACATAAAACACTCAGAGGACCAAGAGGAGGATTAATACTTTTCAAGAGTGAACATTCAAAAATAATAAATAAAGCAGTCTTCCCAGGGACTCAAGGTGGACCTCTTGAACATGTAATTGCTGCAAAAGCTGTTGCACTAAAGCTAGCAATGACAGACGAATTTAAAGAGTATCAAAAACAAGTTGTAAAAAATGCAAAAGCACTTGCAAATGCTCTTATGAAACTTGACTTTAGGCTCATAACCAATGGAACAGATAATCATCTTATTTCAATTGACCTCAGGAACAAAGGCATTACAGGTAAAGACGCAGAGATTCTCCTTGATTCAGTATACATAACAACAAATAAAGAATCAATACCGTTTGACCCACTCCCACCTACAAAAACCAGCGGTTTAAGACTTGGAACACCTGCACTTACCACAAGGGGGATGAAAGAAAGCGAAATGGAACAAATTGCTTTCCTCATTAACAAAGCAATTGAAAATAGAAACGATGAAAAGAAATTAGAAGAAGTGAGAAACGAAGTCAAATTATTAACTCAACAATTCCCACTTTATAATAATATATCTTATATTTAAAGGAGGTTATTTTGGAAAACGTAATTTTAATACAACACCCTTTAATTCAACACAAACTTACCTATCTAAGAAAAAAAGATACAAACCCAAAAGAATTTAGAGAGTTAGTAAAAGAAGTTTCGGGCTTGATGGTCTTCGAAATTTTTAGCAATATCAAACTAAAAGAAATAGAAATTGAAACGCCAATTTCTTCAACCAAAAGCAAAGTTATAGACGAAGATATTGTGATTGTGCCGATTTTAAGAGCAGGTATGATAATGGCAGAAGGAATACTTAATATCATCCCACAAGCAAAAGTTGGATTTGTTGGAATTTATAGAGATCCAGAAAGTTTACAGCCAGTTGAGTACTATTGCAAACTGCCCGAAAACTTAGAAAATTCAACTGTAGTGATAGTTGACCCTATGCTTGCAACAGGAGGCTCTGCAAATAAAACAATTTCCTTAGTAAAAGAGGCAAAAGCAAATAAAATTTTATTTGTATGTTTAATTTCTGCACCAGAAGGAATTGAAAAAGTAAGACGTGAAAATCCAGACGTAAAAATATATACAATTGCAATTGATGAACATCTTAACTCACATGGTTATATTGTGCCAGGATTAGGCGATGCAGGAGATAGATTATTCGGCACAAAATGAAAAATCTAATCATTTTCTTGAATAAAAACTCTTTTACAATATCCTACATTTTCTTACTTGGTTTCTTTGTTTCTTCTTTTCTTACACCACTTTCAATTATAATTGGAAGAAAGTTCGGCATCATTGATCTTCCGAATAAAGAGTCAAGAGAAAAAATCCATAAAGAGCCAATTCCTCGTTCTGGCGGTATTGCAATCTATATTACCATAATTATCCTTTTTCTTTTTGTACAACAATTCAGTAAGCAACTTTTGGGAATAATAACTGGAGCAACAATCTTATTTTTTGGTTTACTATTCGACGACAAAAAGGGACTTACAGTTAGGCAAAAATTTTTAATACAGTTCATCTCTGCAATAGTTGTTGTTCTTACAGGGACGAAGTTTCGGGAGATTTCAATTCCATTCACAGACAACATGCTAAAACTTGGTATATTAGGTGACGTATTCACCGTTCTTTGGATCGTTGGTTTAATTAACGCTATAAATATAATCGATGGCCTTGATGGACTTGCTTCTGGAGTCTCACTCATTGCTTCTTTCTTTTTGGCAATTACGGCAATGTATAAGGGAAATTTAAATTTAGCATTAATTCTTATAGGGCTCTCAGGTGCACTTCTTGCATTTCTCATTTATAATTTTAATCCTGCACGTGTCTTTCTTGGAGATTCAGGTGCAGGACTTCTTGGTTTTATGCTTAGTATAATTTCAATCATCGGTGCCTATAAAATCAATACTTTTATTGTAGTTGCTTTACCAATTCTTGCGTTGGGAATTCCGATTGTTGAAGTATTCACATCAATTGTAAGAAGAATCATACATGGAGGGTCTCCTTTTAAATACGATAACGAACACATACACTATAGACTACTTAAAAAAGGACTATCTCAAAAAACTATTGCGTTAATATACTACTTTATTACCTTCGTGTTATCGATTACAGGTGCTATAATAACTTTTGGGGCAAAATGAGATGAAAAAGAAGGTTTTTTTGGTTTTTGGAACAAGACCAGAAGCAATAAAGATGTACCCAGTGTATAAAGAGCTTAATAAATTTGATGATATTGAAACAAAAGTAATAATTACAAGCCAGCACCAAGAAATGCTCAAACAAGTTCTTGAAATGTTTGAAATTAAAGTTGACTACGACCTTAATGTAATGGAAGACAGACAAACCCTCACAAAAATCACTGTAAAAGTGCTAAACGGAATGAAAGAGATTTTTGAAAAAGAAAAACCAAATCTAACACTCGTTCATGGAGACACAACAACTACTTTTGCTTCAGCTCTTGCTTCTTTTTATGAAAAAATCCCTATTGGACATGTAGAAGCAGGGTTAAGAACCTACAACAAATATTCTCCGTTTCCAGAAGAAATGAATAGGGAACTTACAGACGCACTTGCTGATTTATTTTTTGCTCCAACTGAACAAACTAAGTTAAATTTAATAAAAGAAGGAGTTAAAGAATTTAAAATTTTTGTAACAGGAAATACTATAGTTGATTCTCTTTTAGAAATAATTTCTAAAGATGCTAAAACTGATTTGCCTATTGAGGAAAATAAAAAATTCATTGTAGTAACAGCCCACAGAAGAGAAAACTGGGGACAACCAATGGAAAACATATGTAAAGCAATTGATTACATAAGCAAAAAATACGGTAACGAATACAAGATAATTTTTTCCGTTCATAAAAACCCTGTTGTAAGAAACGTTGTAAATAATATTTTACAAAACAACGAAAACGTTAAACTCGTTGAACCCATGGATTACATAACTTTTATTAAGCTTCTTTCAAAAGCAGAAATAATCTTAACTGATTCCGGAGGAATCCAAGAAGAAGCTCCAACTCTAAAAAAACCCGTGCTTCTCTTAAGAGAAACAACAGAAAGACCAGAAGGAATAGAAAGTGGAGTTGTTAAACTTATTGGAACAAACTTTGAAAAAATCGTAATAGAAGTTGAAAACCTAATTAATAATGAAAATGAGAGAAATTCTGTAGCAAATGTAAGAAACCCTTTTGGTGATGGACTTGCAGGTAGAAGAATTGCAAAAATAGTTCACGAATACTTACTAAGTGGAGGAACAGATGGAATATCTTGAAATAAATGGTGGTAAACCCCTTAGAGGGAATGTAGACATCTCTGGCTCTAAAAATGCTACCTTTCCTATATTAGCTTCTTGTTTAGTCATTGAAGGAAAGTGTAAAATCTCTAACGCACCAAATATTATCGATGTAACAAGCTTCATAGACCAAATTAGAAAAATTGGTGTCTATGTTAAAATGGAAGGCAATGAAATCGAAATAGACGCAAGTTCCAATTTCAGAACCGAAATACCCCCAGAAGAAGCTGCGAATATTAGAGGTTCGCAAACCTTTTTAGGGGCTTTTATTGCAAAGGAAAGAGAAGCTTCCATTCCAAATTTGGGTGGTTGTAATATTGGAAAGCGACCTATTGATCAACACATTAAAGGGTTGAAGAGTTTAGGCGCAGAAATCACATGGGAACACGGTATACTAAAGGCTCATGTCCCAAAAAAATTAAAAGGAACAAGAATTTTTCTGGATTATCCAAGTGTTGGTGCAACAGAAAACATTATCCTTGCTGCTCTTTTTGCTGAAGGAGAAACAGTAATCGAAAATGCCGCAAGAGAACCTGAGATTAAAGATATGATAGATTTTTTGAACAAGGCCGGAGCAAAAATTACATTAAATGGTTCTGGTAATACTATTAAAATTGAGGGTGGTAAAAAGCTTAAACCTATTGAATATGCGATAATCCCTGATCGAATTGAAGCTTCAACTTATCTCATCTTAGGTGCAATTACAAAAGGAAAAATCACAGTAAAAAAAGTCCAGCCAAAGCACCTTGAGGCGGTCATAATGAAACTAAAAGAAATTGGCCTCGATTTAAAAGTTACCGATGACACAATAACTATTACCTACAAGGACCAATTCAGTGGAACCACCATCAAAACCATGCCATACCCAGGGTTTCCCACAGATGTGCAATCTCAAATGCTTACATTATTAACAATTTCAAAAGGAACAAGTGTTATAACAGAAACGGTCTTTGAAAATAGATTTAGAATTGTAGATGACCTTATAAAGATGGGTGCAAACATTAGACTTGAAGATAAGTCAGCCTTTATTACAGGTGTATCAGAATTAAAATCTTCGATTACAACAGCAACGGATTTAAGAGGCGGTATGTCCTTGGTCTTAGCAAGTCTATCTGCCAAGGGCATAAGCAAAGTATTTGATCCAATACATATCGATAGGGGGTATGAGGAGTATATTAAAAAAATAAAAAAATTAGGCGGAGAAATAGAAAGAAAAAATGCTTAAATTTTATAAATTTGAATGTGCTGGCAATAATTTTGTAGTGATAGATAGAAGGTTTAACGAAATTAAAAACCTAAGGGAAACTGCTAAAAAAATACTTGATAGGCACTTCTCCGTGGGAGGAGATTCTCTCCTTGTACTTGAAAATAGTGAAGTTGCAACAATAAAAATGAGGATTTTAGAAAAAGACGAAAGTGAATCATCTATGTGCGGTAACGGTCTTCGTTGTATAGGTTTGTACTTTGATCGGTTTTTTAATATGCAAAATATCACAGTAGAAACCCTTTCAGGTCTAAAACAAGTTAACAAGATAAAAGACAATTATTTTGAAGCAAATTTGGGAAAAATGTTACCTTTAGATGATTTTGTTAAGTCATCTTCCGGTAGTATCTTTTTAAAGATTAATCTATACGGTTTGGATTTACATATTGTAAATTCCTCAGAACCACATGCGGTAATTTTTTCTAATCAAATCAATAGAATTCAAAAAACAAAAGCTCTAAAAATAATAAAACATACTGAAATATTCCCAAAAGGAATTAATGTTGATTTTGTGAAAATTATAGACAAAAATACTATAACAACAAGGACGGTTGAAAGAGGAGTGTTTGAAGAAACACTTTCTTGTGGAACAGGTGCTGTTGCCTCTGCTTATGTTTTTAATAAAGTTTCTGGTGGTTCTGAAATTGTAACCGTTCATACAAGAGGAGGTACGCTTAACGTAAAGTTAAGAGAATCTGGAAATCTCCTATCAGGCCCTACAAGATTAGTATTTGAAGGAATTTTATATGAATTATGATGTTTTAGAGTTTAACTCAAAAATTTTAAACCAATTTGAAAAAGACGGAAAAAAGTTCATAATCCTTAGTGAAACTCATTTTTATCCCGATGGAGTTGGAGGCCAGTTAAGCGACAGAGGATACATTGGGAATGCAAAGGTATTGAATGTATTTGAGGATGATAATGGAAACATACTCCATCAAGTTGATCACTTTGAAGAAACTATTCCTGTTCACTGTAAAATCGATGCCGAAAGAAGAAAAGATATTGAAAGAGAACATACTGCACAACATATAATCTCAAGAGCATTAGAGGTTCTTTACGGGATAGAGACTGTTAGTTTCCATATGGGGGAAGAACTTTCAACAATTGATATCAACAGAGTAGAATTAAAAGAGGATGAGTTAGAAAATGTTGAATTACTCTCAAACAAAATAGTTTTAAGTGGAAGGGCTGTTAAAAAGTATTACATAGATAGAGAACAAGCATATAAGATTGATATAAGAAAGGCTTCAGAAATTAAAGGACCAATAAGAATTGTAGAAGTCGATGGTTTTGATATTACAATGTGTGGTGGCACACATGTTAATGTAACAAATGAAATCGGAATAATAAAGATCTTTAAAAAGGAAAAGGTAAAAAAAGATTATTTAAGGTTGTATTTTGCTTCGGGACTAAGAGCTCTTAAAATAATTCAAAAAAAGGTAAACATCCTTGGAAACTTATCAAAGTTGTTTACAACAAGTGAACAAGAACTTGGTAATTCAATCCAAAAATTAATGGAAGAGAACAAAAATTTATCAAAAAAGATAAAAACCATTGAGGAAATACTAATAAACGAACTATCAACAAAATTTAATGAAGGTGATGTAATTAAAGAAAACATTGAAAATATATCCAAGAAGACTTTTGAAAAGCTTGCTGTTTCCTTAAAAAAGAAAGGCGTAAAAGGTTATCTAAAACTTATAGATGAGTTTAATTCAACTTTTGCATTCCTTTCAGATGTAGAAATAGAAAAAAACTACAGATCTTATACAATAGAAGGTGTTAAATTTGTTACCATCCCTAAAGATGAGGAATTAGTATTTGAAAGCTCATTAGCCTACAAACTGATAATTTGAAAAACAACCTCTTTAACTTATAATTAAATAAAAAGCACCTATTTAAAGGAGGTGACTTATGAAAAAGTTAAATTTCTTTTTAATCATTATGCTAATAGTTTTGCTTTGCACTGTTTTACTTTTGATACAAAATAACGAACAAGTTACGGTAAATTTCTTAGTATTTCAATTTATAACAACTCTTGGCGTTTTTGGTTTTACGCTTCTTATTTCAGGTCTTTTAATAATGTGGATTATTACTCTCTTTGTTCACTATAGAGAACTTTCGAAATATAAACAACTTTTAAAAGAAAAAGATGACGAAATTAAAAACCTTGAAGAAAAGATAACGGCACAACAAAAGCCTTTAGAAGATAATAGCAAACAGAAGTAAACAAGACTTTAGTCTTGATCTTGTTGAAGTAGATTATCCAATATTTTTTGAACGTTTCCGTATTTTGGATTTTTTGTTTCGACCCTTGAAAAGTACTCTATTGCCTTATTCATATCTTTCAGGTTAAGAAAACACAATCCCATTCCAAAAACAACTGCAAGTTCATCTTCATTCATGGGAAGATACGGAGGGTCATAAAGGGAAAGATACTTTAAAGCAAGATTATAGTCTTTAAGTTCATAAAAAATTGAGCCAAGCAATCTTACCATTTTTATAGTTAGTTTATCTTCATCAACTACTAAGAGAGTATTTTTTGCCTTAATTAAATCTTCACCTATGTAGTAAAACATGGCAGCAATAAGTCTTAAGTATGGAGTGTCGTATTTTTCAAAATTTTGACTGATTAAGCTAGCTACCTTTTTTACAGTATCTTTGAACTTGTTTTTATCATGAAATAACCTGTATAATTCTTCCTCATTTTCGAATAATTTGGAAGCAGTAATTACTTCCTCGTATGCCCTAATGCTATCACCCTTTTCAATATACTTTGAAGCAAGGGAAAGATGCCTTGAAGACTTGTATTCATTAGATAAAATTAACACAAGATGTAATACAACGGCAACCAAAAATGAAGCCAATCCAAAATACTGCTTTGTTTTATCAAACAGCGAGAAAAAAGCAAAGACATACCCTATGGTGATTAAACTTACGAAGAATTTAGGAACTTTTTTAATCACACAGCACCTCTCTAAATATTAATATGTAAGAAACTTCTTGCCAATAAACCTATAAGGAATGTTAGCAAAACAACACCAAAAACAACAAACACCATCTCAATAAAACTCTTTAAGAAGCTTTTATCTTGAACAGTAGCAATATAGAAAGAAAAAATAGTAATAATAGCTACACCAACAACAATGGAAATTAAAAAAGCGATATAGTAATTACTTAAGAAAAAGAAAGGTAATACAAGTAAAATAACAACAAGAAAATAAGCAAAAAATGTATAAAAAGCGGCTTTTATTGGACTTCTTTCTGTTTTTATATCAGTCTTTTTAGAAATATATTCAGAAGCAGCCATTGAAAAAGATGCGGCAATACCTGTTATTAACCCTGCAACTCCTATGGTTTTTGAGTTTTGGAGTGCTGACGATAAACCAGAAATAGTTCCGGTTATTTCAACTAAAGCATCGTTTAGGCCAAGGACAATAGAGCTAACGTAATCAACTCTTTCTTCTTCAATTAGCTGTATGAGGGTATTCTCATGACTCTGTTCATCTATTAAAACTTCTTTAGCAAATGATTCATAACCAGCTTTTATAAAATTTGCATATTCATCGGTAGCTTTTTTCTCATTTTTTTCCATTAATTTGATTACAAAGGTAACTCCGAATAACACCGCCAGGATCTTGTATAAGGCAACCAAAAAGAAATGCTCTTTAACGTTAACTTTTGTAATGTCTTTCAAAATTTTATAGTGCTTAGCCTCTTCAAGAGCAATCTTAGAAAGTATCTCCTTGTTTTTTCCTTTTGATTTAGAAGCTAAATAAGAATAAATTTTAAAACCGTTGAGTTCATCCTTTTGTTGATCTAAAAATTGGTTTTTCATGTCTAAATTATATCAGAAGAATCTAAATTCAAAAATTTTAACTTTTCTCAAAGGGCATTGCTTGATTTTTTCTGTAAAGTGTATTAAAATTCTCTATATACCATGGGAGATAAGAAAATGGAAATAAAAAATGTCAAGGGATTTAAAGACATACTCTTTGAAGATGCTCTCATATTTGAGCACATACAAAATATTGCTTCATCTGTTGCAAAAAGCTTTGGCTATAAACCTATAGTTTTACCAACAGTAGAGTATGCAGAGTTATTCAACCGTTCTGTTGGTGATACTACAGATATTGTTGAAAAGGAAATGTTCACCTTTATGGATAAAGGCGAAAGACTTCTCTCATTACGGCCAGAGTTTACTGCCTCTGTTGCAAGAAGTTATATCGAGCATCATATGGAAACTAAGCCAAAACCTCTTAGGTTATACTATTTTGGGCAATGTTTTAGATATGAGAACCCACAAAGAGGAAGATATAGAGAATTCTATCAATTTGGTGTCGAAGCACTTGGAGATATCTCACCAACTTTAGATATTGAAGTAATACAAATTGCAATTAAATTAATTGAGAGTTTAAACATAAAAAATCTTAAGATAAAAATTAATAGCATTGGTTGTAGAACTTGTAGACCAATTTACAAAGAAGCCCTTAAAAATGCTCTTATTCCACATTTTGAAGAATTATGCGATAACTGTAAAAGGAGATTTGATACAAATCCTTTAAGAATTCTTGACTGCAAAGAAGAAAAAGAAGAACTTAAAAATTCTTTGCCAACAATTAATGATTACCTATGTGAAGATTGTAAATTACATTTTGAAGAAGTTAAAAAGGGGCTCAAGCAACTTGGTATACCGTTTGAAATTGATAATAAACTTGTAAGAGGACTTGACTATTATTCGAAGACTGTTTTTGAAGTGATTTCTGAGGATCTTGGAAGCCAAAACGCCCTTTTAGGTGGAGGAAGATATGATTATCTCATTGAAGACTTAGGCGGAAGAAAAACACCTGGAGTTGGTTTTGCAATGGGTATTGAAAGACTAATTGAAATTCTAAAAGCACAAAATTACTCGATTAAAGAGAAGGAAAGCATATACATTGCCTATGATAAACAATTTTTAAAAGAAGCCTATGAAGTAGCCAATATACTTAAAGATAATGGCTTTATTGCATACTTAGATGTAAAGGGCGACAACATCGGAAACCAAATAAAAAGAGCAAGTAAAGTAGGTGTTTCTTTTACCGTTATAATTGGAAGTGAAGAAATAAGCACTAAAACGATTAAAGTAAAGAATATGCAAACTTCAGAACAAGAAAATTTCAAAAAAGAACACTTAATAGATTTTATTAGGGGGAAGAAATATGCTTAAAAGAACAGTTTTTAACTCAGATATTGATGAAAATTTAGTCTCAAAAGAAGTCGTCGTCAATGGATGGATCCATAGGAAAAGAAATTTAGGAGGAATCTTATTTTTTGACTTAAGAGACAGAAGTGGATTAGTCCAAGTTGTTGTGTATCCAAACGCAATTGATAAAGTAAGGTTTGAAGAGTTAGAAAGTTTAAAGATAGAATCTGTTTTAGGAGTTAAAGGGGTAGTAAAAAGAAGAGAAAATCCGAATGTAAATTTGAAGACAGGTTATTTTGAAATAGAATTAAAAGATTACGAAATATTTTCTAGAGCCCAAGATTTGCCTTTTAACCCATTTTCAGACCAAATAATAGATGAAACCTTACGCTTAAAGTATAGGTATCTCGATTTAAGAAAAGAAGAAGTAAGACGAATTTTTGAACTAAGGGCAAAGATTACTCAAACCATTAGGCAATTTCTAATATCAAAAGATTTCATTGAAGTTGAAACTCCGAACCTAACAAAAAGCACACCAGAAGGAGCAAGAGATTTTCTTGTGCCATCAAGAATAAATAAAGGGCATTTTTATGCCTTACCACAATCCCCACAACTCTTTAAACAAATTCTTATGATTGGTGGATTTGAAAAATACTTCCAAATTGCACGATGCTTTAGAGATGAAGATTTAAGAGTGGATAGACAACCTGAATTCACACAAATAGATTTAGAATTGTCTTTTGTTGAACAAGAGGATATTATAAATCTTGTTGAAGAGATGTTCAAAACTCTATTTAGGGAGGTTATGAATATAGAGATTCAAACTCCTTTTCCAAGAATGACTTATAAAGATGCAATGAGAAATTTTGGTTCTGATAAACCAGACACCCGTTTTGATCTACATATCCAAGATATAACAAATGCCTTCAAAGACACACAGTTAAAAATACTTCAAAATACAAAGGAAAATTTAATCCTTGCTCTTTCAATACCAGAAAAGGCAAATCTATCAAGAAATGAAATCAAAAATTTAAAAGAAGCAACTAAACAATTCGGAGTTGTTGGTTTTATCGAATTTAAAATTATTGACAATCACATTGAATCTTCTTATGAAAAATACCTTTCAGATGAAGAAAAAAATGCAATTCTCAAAATAGCGAAAAACGGCGATTTACTTACGTTATTTTCAGTACCCAAAAAGGGCGGCTTTGAAACTTTAGGAAGAATTAGACTATACTTTGGAGAAACATTCAACTTAATTAAGAAGAATCTATGGAATTTTCTTTGGATTGTTGACTTTCCGTTTTTTTCGTTTAGTGAAGAGGAAGGAAGATATGTTGCAGAGCATCATCCATTTACAATGCCAAACATAGATGATTTACCCAAATTAGAAAGTGATAAAGAAGATGTTAGGGCAATTGCATATGATTTAGTATTGAATGGAAGTGAACTCGGTGGGGGAAGTATTAGAATCCATGATCCTGAACTTCAAAAAAGGGTATTTAAAGCAATTGGTTTAAAAGATGAGGAAATAGAATCAAGGTTTGGTTTTCTTATAAATGCCTTTAAATATGGTGCTCCTCCACATGGCGGAATTGCCTTCGGATTGGATAGATTGGTTTGGTTGTTAAGTAATGCAAAAAGTTTAAGGGATGTAATTGCCTTCCCAAAAACAACTTCGGGAACTTGCCCATTAACAGATGCACCAAGTGAAGTCGATAAAAAACAATTAGAAGAGTTGGGTTTGCAGATAAAAAATGGATAGAATGCCCAAAGAATACAAAATTTTGGTGTATATATTAGGGATTGGTCTTTCTTATTACATTGTTTTTGCTTACAACCTGTACTTAAGATTCAAAATTGTAGAAAGTTTACTAACAAAATATTTATTGGCAATACTTATCCTTTTTTTTATGATCGCTTCGATACCCTTTGTGCTTCTTATAAAAAAATCTCCAAACTCAACCAAAGTTGCAAAAAACATCATGATTTTTTTAATCTCATTAAACTTATTATTTCTCTTAAGTATGTTATTTTTTAAAGAATCTGCTTCCTTTATTGCGCTTTTTAATGTAGGTGCTTTTACACCCTATCTTGCTATGGGAATCGCAAGACTTTCGCCAGATAGAGCAGCTTTGATGAGTATCCTTATCTTACCTTGGCAAATTTATACTCTTTATCTAATCAACCATAGAGAAACAAAAGATTATATTAAATCAAAAGAGTATCCACCTGTAAATACCCAACTCTACACATTAGGAATATTAACACTCTTATTTGTTACTATTGCTTTCTTGTCATTGCTCTACGGCCTATAAATTCATAAGGATGATCCAAAAACTCTTCCAATACTACAGACATTGCTCCTATTAAGCCTACATTCTCTTTTAATTTTGATTGCACAATCTTGATACCGCTTCCAAATCCATAAAAAGACTTTGAATAAAGCACCTCTTTTATAGCAGGAATTAAGAAGTCACTTATCTTAATTGCTGGTCCTGCAACGATAATTTTCTCAGGTGCTAAAACATTTACCACACTTAAAAGCATTTGTCCTATTAATGAGGCTTTTTTCTTAATAACTTCAATTGCATTACTGTTCTTATTTTTAAGTAAACTCACTACTTCATCCTCTGTTAAAGTATCTCTATTAACAGCATGAGCAATGTCTTCTAGTATTTTGTTATAACTTGCGTATAATTCTACACACCCAATATTTCCACAATCACACTTAAGACCATTTGGATCTATAGATATATGACCTATTTCTAAAGAAACTCCAAAATTGCCATTGTAAAGTTTTCTATTTACAACAAAACCGCCCCCAATTCCAAAGCCAATGTGAAGTAAAAGAAAGTCTTTAACTTCTCTTCCTTCTCCAAAATACCTTTCTGCAAGTGCTTCTGCGTTTGCATCGTTTAGAATGAAGACAGGAATGTTAACAACCATTTCAATATCTTTTATATCAAAATGGCTTATATTCCTAAGATTTGGAATACTTACTATTACACCTTTTTTAGGATCTACCCTCCCAGGTGAAGACATACCTACTGCAATTACAGAAGGAAAAATTCTTTTAAGATCATTCACATTTTCTAAAATAATTTTCTTAAGTTCACTATTTGAGATGGAAGTATCTGTTTTAATTTCCCTTTTATACTTGATTCCACCATTGAGATCCGCTATTGCGAAAAGGACAAACGTATAGGATATCTCGACTACAATTGCCAAAAAATTTCCCCCAACGAAAGCAAGGTAGAACGGCTTTCTTCCAATGTTGCTTGTATCTGCTTTTCTTTCGGAAAGAACACCGTTCATTGTAAGGAAGGCGACAATCCTTGAGACCGTAGGAGGTGTTAAAGATGTCTCCCGAACGACATCAATACGGGAGACATCTGGATTATCCCTAACTAACCTCAAAAGCATTGAAGTGTTTTCTTCTTTTAAATCCTTCTGGTTTTTCCCTTTCATTTTTTTACAATCAAATTTTTATACCCACCAACTACGGTAAATATGTTATATTTAAATTTTTATTTCCATTGTCTATGTTATACTTAAAACCAAAAGATTTTGCAAGTGCAGTAAGTGGAAAAACTATGTTACCGTTCTCAACATAACTTGCAATACTACTATTACCTTCAACCAACGGCACAGCGTTTCCATTAAGTAATGACTTGTTTTGACCTACCCAATGCTCGTATTTGTTTTCAAAGAAGACAAGAGTGAGTTTTTTTCCATCGAAGTTATAATCCATTCCTAATGCCTTACTTAAATCTTCTAAAGAAGTTGTATAATCTTTTATCTTTTCATCATAATGAGTTACGATATTTTTAATGGTAAAAGGAATTTTTTCTTTGTTTCTAAAAAGATAATTACCTTCAAAAGGAAGATTAACTTCAACTTTGTAGGAAGTAAAGAAATAAAACTCAAACTCATTTTTAGCAGTATTTTTCTTAACACCATCCCCATCGTAATTCAATGTTCCATTAAATACTTCTTTATATGCATTTGGAACATCTTTGGATAGCTTCATTCTCAACTTTAATTTAACTGTTTCGCCACTTTCTAAGCTCCCGTTAAATGATACAAGAGAATTAGCAAAAGAAACCTTTCCCTTGCTTGCTTCAGCACTAATAAAATCAACATATTTGGGGAGTTTTAAAACCAATTCGTTTCCTTCTAAATCTTTCTGTGCACCTTTTCCATTATTTTTTATATCTATACTTACCTCGAACTCAGTTAAAGGTAGCATAATTTTCGGAAGATTAAGTTCATAAGTTCCTATTAAATTAGGTGTTTTGAGAGCTGTTGAAAGTGGAAGCATCGGCACAGTTGCAAATGTCTTATTCTTCACATCATACGAAGTTAAAATATCTTTTTGAGTCATTCCTCTAGGCACAAAAATATCAAAAACTTTTGGTAGAATTCCCTCGTTTATCGCTTCAGGGTTTCCTCCACCACTTGCCCATTCACTTGCAGTCTGTTGAATTGCTCTAAAATAACCCTCTCCATATCCATCTTGGTTACCAGAGAGAATTGTAATATATGGCTTATAAGAGCTACTTATATTTAGATATTTTTTAGGTAAAATTACGTTAATAATATTTTTCTCATTGTCAACGGATATGCCTAATTCTCCTTGGTAGACATTATCCGATGCATCCATAATGAAATTACCATAAGACCAACCTGCAACACGAATTGCTAAATCCCAAGGATGGTTTGGATCTATGTTCACTTTTGGTCCCTTAGGATCGATTGTTACAGTTTTTCCACCATCTTTCACATCAAAATAAGTTTCAATGATCTGGAAGGAAAAACCATTTGGCCCATTCCACGGATTACCACCAACGGAACCCATTTCATATTGTAATAGATAATTTTCTCCGTTATCAAACATCTTAAATGAGATTAAATCAAAAAGATGTCCCCTATTCTTGAAAACATCATTCAATGGATAGGTATAAGTTCCAGGACCATTATCATCATTTGCTTCATCGTATAGTTCTCCTACAAGTGCACCTGAAATTTTAACAGGAAGCTTAATCCTTAAAGGTTCCGTGAAAGACACCAACTTACCATCTTTTAACGAAACTAAAGAAATATAAAGTTTATCCAAATTGAGGTTGGTTGTATCTATACTAGTTTTACCGTTAACAAAATAACTTTCAAAATCAACAGGCATACCTATACTATCTTTATCAAAAGGAAAGTAGTCTATTGAAAAATCAATAGGTTTTTTCTGCTCTCTTAAAAATGTATTCAGAGTCTTGCCGTAGTAAACTGCAACTATGTAGTCTTTTAAAGGAAAACTTATAGAAATATTTTTCCCATCAAAATTAATACTTGCCTTAATATTTTGGGAGGGAATATCTATGCTTTTTGGCTCATTTTCCTTGAGACTTACTTCAGACATTGAATAAGGCTCTCCGTCTGGGAAAAAGTTTCCAAATAAGTAATCAGGGATTTGTTTGCCTAATGTTTTATAAAGTCCACCTAAATACAATTTATAAAGTCTATCAAACCCTCTATCGTTACCTGAACTTTGGTCACTTCCATACCACCAAAACCAATCAGAACCCTCTGCTATTAAAAGAAAATCATTTGCTTTATTAAGGTTTTCTTCACTTAAGGAATTTTTACTTTCATTAAAGGTCTTATGGGCATCAATAAGCCATTTCCAAGCAACGTTTTCTTGAGGCTCACCAATCCATGTGTCAAGAGTTGGGTTTATCCAGCTTGACTCTCCAAAGTAACCTTGGACCTCTTTTGTTGGTAAGTTAGAATAAGAGTTAATATTCGAAATATCTTTGCCGCTTAGATCAAGGACGGTAACTGTATGCTCGGAAACACTTTTAGGTTTAAATTTCGATAAGTATTCTGAGGGGGTAACAACTTTTATTACACCTTCTTTTTGAAGAGAGGAGAGTTTACCGTAAAAAGCTTTTAAGAAATCGTTGCCATCGTTATTGTAATACTCCCATGCGTTTTCACCATCAAGAGCAATTGTATAAACTAAAGAACCATTTTTGTTAAGAGATTGAATGCTCCTTAAAGTATTTTCTACATCAGAAACTGCTTCGTTTACACTTTGCCCTGAATAACGAAAACCAATTCCATCTGAAAGGTATTTATCTCTAAAGAAAACTGTAACACCATTTATCTCATAAGGGACATACTTTTCAAGCGGATCATCTTTATTTACTCCGAGCTGTGGTAAGTTATCAACATCAGAAATAGTCCACTTAAGACCTTTTTCTGAGAATATCTTTAGGGTTTCGTCATTAATGGCACATTCGGAAGCCCAAATTCCTTTTGGATAAAAACCAAAAACCTTGTAAAAAACCTCATTAGATTTATCAAGTTGTTTTGATAAATCAATACTCAATCCAAAATCAACAAGTAAAGGTGATATAGGATGAGCATAAGGAGTTGAAACTAGTTCAATTAGGTTTTTAGAAGATAAGTCTTTGTATATCCCAAAAATCTTATTAATAATTTCCATTTGTTTTTTTAAAACTAAATCTCTGTCAGAAATTGTAAAATTATTCTTTTTGTATGCCTTATCAAGTAAGAGAGATAAATCTTTATCATTTTTAATAAAATCGATATCTAGCCAGAAGAGGTTAAAAAGGGTTTGTAAGTTCAAGTAATCTTGTGGTGATAATTTTTGCACTGCTATTTCAGGATTATCTGAAGAATCTTTAAAAGCAGTGTTTCTTTTTTCAAGTATATCATTAAATAATGGGACTTTTTTCACAATATGGTCCCAGTTAATATCAAAAAATCCACCAGGGATTGATAATATCTTAATTTTTTGGGAAGTAGATAAGTCCTCAGGAATAATCTTACTCAATTTAAGGTTTTCGTCGATTTGACCATTTTGGTAATCGATAATTTGGGAAATCAAACTTCCCGATAAATCAAAAGTTATGTGTAAGTCCGGAAATTGCGACACAATATACGGCATACGGTAATAATCTTTTGCTCCATGCAACCTTACCCATGGAAGAATAAATTCATTTGTTAAAGGATCTTTATAAAATGGCTGATGATTATGCCAAACTATTATAACATTGAGAGGTTTTGGTTTAGACGAACATCCTTGTAAAAGTGGAATTAAAAGAGCAATTACTAAAAGTAAAGATACCAACTTTTTCATTTAAAACCTCCTTTATTTTTTTACAGTATCTAAATAATTATAGCAAAAAATTATAAAAGAAAATTAACTCATAATACTTTTGTTAAAAAACTTAAGAATTTTTGTATTTGGACTTAAAACTTTCGTAAAATTCTCTAAAACGTCCTTCCTTAATTGCGTTCCTAATATCAAGTATAAACTGTTGCATGAAATACAAATTATGAATCGTTGCAAGTCTTCCTGCAAGAAACTCTTTTGCCTTAAAAAGATGGTTTAAATACGCCTTTGTATAATGTGTGCAAGTATAACACTTACAATCATCTTCAATAGGAGTAAAATCTTCCTTATAGATACTTTTTGTAATTTTAATAGTCCCATTTTTCGTTAAGAGGCTTCTATTTCTTGCTATCCTGGTTGGAAGAACACAATCAAACATATCAACTCCAAGTCGCACATATTCAAGAATGCTTAACGGGTCGCCTACACCCATAAAATACCTGGGCTTATTCTCTGGAAGAAGTGACACAGTGTAATCAACCATTTCTTTAGTAAGCTCTTTTTCTTCACCAATACTTAATCCACCCAAGGTAACCCCAGGAAAATCCAATTCAAGGATTCTTTCTACAGCCTCTTTTCTTAAGTCCTTATAAAAACCACCTTGAATAACCCCAAAGAGTATTTGGTCTTCTTTTTTATGAGCTTTTAAACTTCTTATAGCCCAATCAACTGTTATATCTAACTCCCTTTTTGTTTCCTCTTTTGGGCTTGGATACGTTCCACATATATCAAGGGGTATTGCAATATCAGAACCAATTTTTTCTTGAGTTTCAACAACCAATTCTGGAGTGAAGAAATGTTTCGATCCGTCTATGAACGACCTAAACTCAACACCATCGCTTGAAATCTTTCTCAATTCTTTAAGAGATAAAACTTGGAAACCTCCACTATCTGTAAGTACTGCACCATCCCAATCCATAAATTTATGTAAGTATCCAGCCTTCTTAATAACATCGGCTCCTGGTTGTAAATAAAGATGATAAGTATTAGCAAGAATTATCTTAAAACCAATATCTCTTAACTCATCTGAAGTTAAAGTTTTTACAGTTGCTTGTGTCCCAACAGGCATAAATACAGGTGTTTCAATTACACCGTGTGGAGTTTCAAACTGTGTAATTCTTGCCCTAGACCAATCATCTGTCTTAAGAATTTTAAATTTTATATCATACATTTTGCACCTCACAGTATCAACATGGCATCTCCAAAACTATAAAATCTGTATCTTTCACTAATGGCTATTCTATACGCTTTTTGAGTTAATTCAACCCCTGCAAAGGCACTTACAAGCGCAATAAGGGTAGTCTTTGGAAAGTGAAAATTTGTAACAATACGATCAACCACCTTAAATGGATAACCTGGCTTAATAAACAAACGTGTATAACCACTCATCGGCTTTAAAAAACCTTCTCTTGATGACGCCGTTTCAAGAGTCCTTACTGTCGTTGTACCAACAGCAATGATTTTACCACCCAATCTCTTCGTTTCATTAATAATTTTTGCACTTTCTTCAGAGATAAAGAATTCCTCTTCATGCATCTTATGTTTATTTAGGTCGTCCACCTTAATGGGTTTAAAGGTTCCCAAACCAACATGCAAAGTAATATAGGTAATCCTAGCACCAATATCTCTTATTTTATCAAAAAGTTCATCAGTAAAATGTAAACCTGCCGTTGGCGAAGCAACTGATCCTAAAAGCTCTGCATAAATTGTTTGATATTCAGATTCAATTGCCTTTGATTTAATATAAGGAGGAAGAGGCACTTCGCCGTAATTTAAAATTTCCTCCATGGAAAGTGGACTTAAAAATTCGACAACATTTTCTCCATAATTTTCTTTTCTTAATACCTTAACGGCAATATAGGGAGATTCGTTAATCAAAATTAAGTCATCAACTTTTACCTTTTTATTTGGATTTGTAAGGGCAACCCATTGATTAACACCCAAATATTTAATGAGAAAAATTTCCCTTTTTCCAAGAGTTTTTGAGTCTTTACCTAAAAAACGGGCTCTTAATACTTTTGAATTATTAATTACAATACAATCATTGGGGTTTATATATTCGACAATTTCATAAAACTTCTTATGTTCAATTCTACCACTATTCCTATGGAAAACCATAAGCCTTGCATGGTCACGAGGATAAATTGGGTGTTGAGCTATTAACTCCTTTTCAAGGTCATAATCCAAAAAATCGACATTTGCCATTTCATTTAAAGGTAGAGAAAACGATGTTCAAGTAATTAACAACCAGTGGAAAATATTTTTCAGATATTTCGTAAGTTTTTGAGTTTATAAGGACTTTGAAAAAACTGTTTGATTCTAATTTTAAAAATGTAAAAATATAACCAAGTAAATGAACTAATACCGAAATTACAACCAAATATATAAATACTCTTAGAACTCCTCCTAAAACCATATCCACCCATTTTAAGAACGGACTCACCCTAAACAAATTTCTTAAAACATAGCCTAAAATTCTAAAAACTATTATGATTAATAAAAAAACCAGTATAAAAGAAACAACCAAAAGTAAATAATATCCAAGGATATTTGCAAGGTATTGCCCAACGTTAATGTTTAAGTTTAAATTACCACTTAAGGCAACCGATCTAAGAAAACTTGGAAACTTTAGAGCATCAACTGCCTGGTTCAAATTGTTGTAATTTAGTGGAAGTGTTGAAAGCCCTTGTGGTAAGTTAATTAGGGAAGCAAGTTTTTCACTAAAAATCTTATCAAGGCCAAATTTATCTGAAAGAAACTGGGCAACAGGGTTTGTTAGATACCTTGCTCCAAAGAACGCTAGAAATACTCCAATGGTGTCTGTAATAAACAAGATAGCACCTTTGTTTATACCTATAAAAAATTCTACCATCAGTAAGACAAAAACTACTACATCAACATAATTTCCATTCATAGCCCTATTGTAATATTTTAATTAAATTTTCAAAATTTGTTAGCAAAAAATTCCTTATATTTATAAACATTATTTAGATAACCTTCAACAAATAGTATTATACCTTCTTCGGTATCTTTTCTTGAAATTACATGCATCGAATTATAAATCTCATCTAACAAATACAGTTTGCTAAATGGTATGAAGATTTTTGAATTTATAACAAGGTCCTTTAATGCCATAAAAATAGTATCTTTTAGTTTATCGATACCTAAATTTTTAAGAGCAGAAACAAAAACAGCGGAAGGAAAACTTTTTTGTAAGTATTGGATGGTATTTGGATCAACTAAATCAATTTTGTTAAAAACAGTAATGATAGGAATATCGTGAACGCCTAAGGCATTCAACGTTTCTAAGACTACATCCATCTTCGCACGGAATTGAGAATCACTTACATCTATAAGATGTATAATGAGCCAAGAATCAAGTATCTCTTCAAGGGTTGATCTAAAGGAATAAACGAGTTGCGGCGGAAGATTACTTATAAATCCGATTGTATCAACAAATATTGCAGTTAAACCTTCTTTTATCTCCCCTACCCTTGCAAGAGTATCAAGTGTTGCAAAAAGTTTATCCTCTACTTTTGCTTCACTTGCTGTTAAAACATTTAAAAGCGTAGATTTACCTACATTTGTATACCCTACAATTGATACAATAGGTATTTTGCCTTTTTTTCGTTTTTTTCTTACTTCAAATCTGTGTTTTTTAATTTCCTCAAGTTTATTTTCAAGAACTTTAATTCTGTTTTCAATATATCTTCTTTTGATCTCTGTTTTTCTTTCTCCTGCTCCTTTTAAACCAAACATAGAACCTGTTTGCTGGTCTAAATCTACATCACTATGGACGATCTCTGGCAAATGCATTTTTAGTTGAGAAAGTTCAACTTGGAGTTTTGCTTCAAGAGTCTTTGCTCTGAAACTAAAAATCATAAGAATCAAATGTGGCCTATCTACAATAGGCACACCAATTTCCTTTGAAAGGTTTCTCAACTGAAGAAAAGTTAAAGTTGAATCAATGAAGATAATCGAAGCTTCTGTTAGTTTAACGAGATTTTTCAATTCCTCGATTTTACCTTTTCCTAAAAAAGTTGCATAATGAGGCTCTCTTATTGTGTATACAGTCTCTGCAACAATTTCATAAGAAAGTGTTTCCACTAAGAGGCGAAATTCTTCAAAAGAATCCCTAAAAATCTCCTTTTTCTTGGGATCAACAACATTTACAATAACACAAGACTTTTGCTCTTTAACCAAAGAAAACGCTCCTTATTAAGTTGTTCAAAAAAGACAACAAAATTGAAGCAAATACTGCATCCCAAAATGATTCAACATGAAAACCAGGAACCAACTTGGAAACTACTACAAACATCAAACCGTTAATTATAAACATAAAAAGTCCAAAGGTTAAAAAAACAAGAGGAAGCGAAAAGAAAATAAAAACTGGTTTTATGGTGGCATTAACAATGCCAAAGATTATTCCAGCCGCAATAATACTTAAAGTGTTGTCAAAGTAAATCTTAGGGAAAATTAAGCCGACAAGATAAAGTGAAACAAAGGTGACTATAAAACTTGCAATAATTCCTTCATTTCTTTTTCGCATTTTTTTCACCTCTTATTTCCATTGAATATATCTTTTTAAAATATGAGATTGCAAACCTATGAGCTTCGTCCCTTATTCTTTGAAGCAATTTCAAGACTTCAGAATCTCTATTAAGTTTTATTGGAGTATTGCTATTCTCAATGTATATCAACTCTTCTTTTTTAGCAAGAGAAATGATATCAACATCTAAATTAAGCTCTTTTTTAACACGCATAGCAACTTGAATTTGACCTAAGCCACCATCAATTAACAAGAGATTTGGCACTCCTTTAGAAAAGGTATCTTCTTTATTGGTGAATCTTCTTAATAATACCTCATAAAGCATTCCATAGTCATTTGGTCCGGGTGTGTATTTTATTTTAAAGTGTCTGTATTCATCTTTATCTGGTTTACCATTGATGAATACAACCATAGATCCCACAGCAAATTCACCCTGTATATTTGAAATATCATAACCCTCAATTCTTATAGGAATATTTTTTATACTAAGTATGTTTTTTAGTTGTATCAAAAGTAGGTTAGTAGTCTCTTCCCTTCTTTTGACATAGTTTTCTAAATGCATTTTTGCATTATCAACTGCTAATTCTAACACTTTTTTAACTGCCACACCACGCACTTTTTTAATTTTAACATCGTGTTTCAATTTTAGTTTCAAAAAATTCTCCAAAGCACCTTTACTTTCGAGTTTACAATCAATATAAAGTTCATTTGCGGTAATGTGCTCAGGATAACTTAGCAAAAATGCTTCAATAAGAGACTGCTTATCTTCATATGAAGAAAATATAAAGGGATACAAACTCACAACTCGGCCTTCCCTTATAGAAACTTTAACTACACAACTATATTCATTTGCAAGCTCTGCGGTAATCAAATCAAAACTCAAATTATCTTCCATAATTACCCGTTGGGACGAAAAAATTGATTTTAAACCGTTGATTGCATCTCTAAAAATAATTGCACTTTCAAAATTAAGTTCATTTTTAGCCTTCTCTAACTCTAACATCAAAGAGTTTATTACAGAGGTATCCTCACTTCTTAAAAATTGCTTAAAAGACTCAACAGTTTTAATATAATCACTTTTTGAAACAAGATGTGCACATGGTGCAAGACACAAACCAATTTGATAGAGCATACATGGCTGATATGTTTTACTATCATCTATTTTTAAATTGCAAGAACGGATTGGAAAGATTTTTCTTAGTGTTTTAATGGTAGTATCAATCGCTCTTCCATGAGGAAATGGACCAAAATAGCTTCCCTTCTCCCCTCTTATACGGTAAACCTTTTGAATTCTAGGGTATTCTTCATTTGTTATTTTTATGTAAGGATAATTTTCATCATCAACAAGCCTTATGTTGAAGGGGGGTTTAAATTTTTTTATAAGATTATTTTCAAGTAAAAGTGCTTCATCAGGATTTTTAGTCGCTATAAATTCAACAGAGTTTATTCTACTTAGTAAAACTTCACCTTTAGCATCTTTTGGGTTTTTGTACGAATTTACCCTCTTTTTGAGTGATTTTGCTTTTCCTACATAAATTACTTTATCGCTAGCATCTCTAAAAATATAAACTCCAGGCGAATCAGGAAGTAATCCCAATTCGCCTGCGAAAAGTAATTTATTTTGCATATTCGATGTATCTTGTTTCTCTTACTACCGTAACCTTTATAACACCCGGATAAACTATAGATTCTTCGATAGTTTTTGCGACATCTCTTGCAATTTTAAACGAGGTTTCTTCGCTTACCTCTTCTGGATTAACAAGAATTCTTACTTCTCTTCCAGCTTGGACAATGAACGCTTTTTTTACTCCTTGCACTGAGGTTGCAATCTTTTCAAGTTCCTCCATTCTTTTGATGTAATTCTCAAGGTCCTCTCTTCTTGCCCCCGGTCTTGTAGCAGATAGCGTATCTGCAACTTGGACAATTACATCAAGCACACTCTCTTGCTTAATATCACCATGATGAGATTGAACAGCATGGACAACTCTTTCATCTTCACCGTATTTCTTTAAAAATTCTCCACCGATGATAGCATGGGGACCTTCAATTTCTTGTTGAAGCACTTTACCAATATCGTGGAGTAAACCTGCTCTTTTTGCAAGTATTACATTTTCAGAGAGCTCCTCTGCTAATTTTCCTGCAATTAAAGCAACTTCTAAAGAATGCTTTAAAAGATTTTGTCCGTAACTTGTTCTATACTTCATCTCCCCGATAAGCCGTTTTACCTCGTTTGAAAAGCCATAAAGCCCTATACTCATAAGAGCTTTTTCAGCATCGTTCAAAACAACTTCTTCAAACTCAGCTTCAGCTTCAGAAACAAATTCTTCTATTCTTGCAGGATGAATTCTCCCATCGATAATTAATCTCTCTAATGCTCTTCTTGCAATTTCTCTTCTTACAGGATCAAAACACGATAAGGTTACAGCCTCGGGAGTATCATCGATTAGTAAATCAACTCCCGTAAGAGTTTCAAAAGTTCTTATATTTCTTCCATCCCTTCCAATTATTCTTCCTTTAATATCATCCGACGGGAGTGGAACAACAGAAACAGTTGTTTCAGAAACATAATCGATAGCACTATTTTCAATTGCTTGTGAAAGAATAACCTTAGCTTTTTCTTTTGATTGTGATTTTATTTCCTCTTCTGCTTCTGCAATTCTTTTAGAAATTTCTTTTGCTAAGTCTTGTTCAACCCTTCTTAAGATAATGTCTCTTGCTTCTTCTTTTGTTAAAGAGGCAATTTTGAAAAGTTCTAAATCAATATTCTTTTGTTTCTCCTCAACTGTTTTAGCCAATAGATGCAAATCCTCTTCTTTTTTCGTTAAGTCCTTTTCTTTCTTATCAATTAATTGTGAACGCCTATCAACTATTTCTTCTTTTTTAAGAAGTCTATTCTCAATTTCCTGAAGTTCCCTTTGTCTCTCTTTAACTCTATTCTCTAATTCCTGGGCTTTTTTATCGTATTCTTCCTTAAGGGCAACTTTCATCTCCCTCTTTTCGATTTCTAAATCATTTTCTAATTCATTCTTCTTTTTATTAAGGTAGTCATCTACTGAACCATACTTCGATTTTAAGACATAACCTTGTAAAAACCATCCAAAAAGACCACCTATTAAAAACATAACAATAGTTACTATTATGTACAAAATGTATGGAACATCCATCTTCTCACCTCCTTAATCTTTTAAGGTGAGGACTTCCTGAACGATATTGGACCTAAAACCTCTTTGAATTAAATACGGATAAAGCTTATCTTTGGGCTTTTTATTTAAAAAATTCAATATTATCTTTCTTTCAATATCTAAAGAATATTTCTCCGCAAGAAGTGCTTTTGTTTCACTATTTAAAACACCTTTTGACCTAAGCACTTCTTCAACTTTATAAAAACCGTACTTTTTACTTATACACTTATCAATGAGGTTTGCTGCATACTTTTCGTCCAAAAGAAGTCCTCTTCCCTTTAATTTTAAAATAGTTTCTTCAACTTCTGAAGCCGTGTATTTATTCAATTTTCGTCTAATTTCAAATTCTGAATAATCTCTCTTTGAAATTAGTTTTAATGCATATTCAAGTGCATTATTGTTCTTCTTTTTTTGTGAAGAGTTTCTCATCAAGCTCTTTTTTAATCTTCTGAAGCAATTCTTCTGAACCTGAAATCACCTTAATAGCGTTATCTCTTCCTTGTCCGAGTTTAATATCACCGTAGGAATAAAAAGAACCAGATTTCTTAATAATTTCATTTTGCACAGCCACATCAAAGAGATCGGCAATCTTTGAAATTCCTTGACCAAAAATAAGGTCAACTTCTGCTTCTTTGTATGGTGGAGCAACTTTATTTTTAACGACTTTAATTCTAATCCTGTTGCCTGCACCACCAGCATCACCGTTTATCGATTCTGCTCTTCTCACATCAAGGCGGACAGAGGCAAAAAACTTAAGTGCCCTGCCGCCAGGAGTAACCTCAGGATTACCAAATACAACACCAATCTTTTCCCTTAATTGGTTAATAAAAACCATGCAAGTTTTTGATTTACTAATGCTTCCGTTTAATTTCCTCAAAGCCTGTGACATTAGCCTTGCCTGTACACCCATAAACGATTCGCCCATTTCTCCTTCTAATTCAGCTTTAGGCACAAGTGCAGCAACAGAATCCAACACAACGATGTCAACAGCGCCAGATCTTACAAAAATGTCTATTATATCAAGCGCCTGTTCGGCGTAATCAGGCTGAGAAACAATCAAATCCTCAACATTTACTCCCAAACTCTTTGCATATTCTTGTGAAAAGGCATGTTCCACATCCACAAAAAGGGCTTTACCACCCATTTTTTGAGTATTTGCTATTGCTTCTAAAGCAAGAGTTGTTTTTCCACTTCCTTCAGGGCCAAAAATTTCAATAATTCTTCCACGTGGAAAACCACCTACTCCTAAAGCAAGGTCAAGCGAATAAATTCCAGTTGGTATAACTTCTATGCTTAAACTTGCTTTTTTATCTCCAAGCCTCATCACCGAGCCTTTTCCATATTCCTTTTCTGCTTGCATCATGGCAAGTTTTAATGCTTGTTCTTTTTCATTAGATTCGTTATTAGCCATATCCATCAACCTCTCTTTTTAAATTATTATAACATTACTTATTTAAAAAATCAAAGCCCCCAATTTCATTATACTTAGGACCACTACTTTCAAGTTTACTTTCAAATACTGTTAAACCCAACGCAGAAACCTTAATTTCAAAGTCAGGCACACTTAGCTTAGAAATGTCCACAAACTCACCTTTAGCCCTACCAAAAGTAATATGCGGGATGTATGAGGTTTCACGCTTAAAATCGAATTTCAAAAAGCGCTCATCAAAATCTTTCATGATTTTAACAATAGATTCAGTTGGATCAACAATAGAAAAGAAAAGAACTCTTGCATTATCTATTGATGGGAAACCAGAAACCCCTTTTATATAGAAGTCAAAACTTTCAAATGAACTTGCAATTTCATTAACTATTTGGAAAATTTCTTTAAGAAAATCTTCTGATACTTCCCCTAAAAATTTTTCCGTTACATGAAGGTTGTCTTTAGAAACCCACTTAATATTCCCCTTAATAGATTTTTTAAACTCTAAAACTAACTTAAACAAATTGCTCTCATAAGAAGTTGTTTTCAAGGCTATAAAAATTCTCATCTTATACCTCTATCAACCATTCGTATTTGTCAACTTGCTTAACAATACCTTTGTAAAAATTTGATTGCTTAAGGACTTTTTTAACATAAACTATATTATCAATATCGGGAGCATCAAAAATTGTCCTTCCTGTACTTATCTTTTTATTCCTATCAACAAAATCAACTACAAAAGGCACCTCTTTATTTAAAAAGCTGTTGCTTCTTTTAAGAGCAATTTCTTCTTTAAGTGCCTCAAGCTCTTTTAAGCGATTATGAACATCCTTACTAGGAACATCTTCCATTGAATAACTAAATGTTCCATTTTCTTTTGAGTATGCGAATATACCCAGATGGTCTATTCCGTATTTCTCAATAAATCTTAAAAGCTCTTCGAAGTCTTTATCGTCTTCTTGAGGAAATCCTACTATAACCGATGTCCTCAATGCAAACCCATTTGATTTGATAAAATCAACAATCCTTTCAAGTTCATGGGCAGAATACCCTCTTTTCATCAAACGAAGTATCTTATCACTTACATGCTGTATTGGCATATCTATGTATGGAACAATTTTTTTTGAATCTTTCATAAATTTAACTAACTCAAAAATGTAAGGTTGTGGATATGTATATAGTATCCTTATCCATTCAAACCCATCGATTTTCTCTAATGCTTCTAAAAGTGGAATGAGTTTAATTTCCCCATAGAAGTCAAGTCCGTATTGTGTTGTATCTTGAGCTATCAGTATCAGTTCCTTTACGCCATTTCGAGCTAACGCTTTTGCTTCTTCAATTAAAAATTCCATTTTAAAACTATGAAGCAAGCCTTTGATGTTGGGTATTAAGCAAAATGCACACTTATGATTACACCCATCTGCAATTTTTAAATAACTGTAATGAGGCAAAGTGAGCTGTAAACGGGGTAGCTCTATAAATTCAGGTTCAGCGTTAACAAATAAACCACCTTTTTCGATTGCCTTCTTAATGTCAGCTAAATTATTAGTTCCCACAAAGGCATCTACGTACTTAAATTTATTTTTCAGATAATCTACATTTAGCGAAGGATAACACCCCATAACGACAACCTTTTCTATAATTCCCTTACGCTTTTTTAAAACAAATTCTTTAATCACACTTTCAGATTCATTACGAGCTACCTCCAAGAAAGCGCAGGTATTAATAATAACAACATCTGAATTGTCAGGATTAAAAGAAATCTTATAGTCTCCTGCTAAATATCCAAGCACTCTTTCAGCATCAACAAGGTTTTTAGGACAACCCAGGCTAACTATAGAAACTTTCTTCATTGACTCCCCAAAAACTGAGCCTTTTCTTTTGTGAATTTATAGTCAATTACTGTTTTTGTAGAACTTGCCACGCCTAAATCTTTACCATTATAATTTATCTTCACAACCTTAGCGTTACCAAACCTTATTTGTATATAGTTTTGTGCAGTCAGTTTAAGTGTTTCGCCGTTATTTATGAATTTCTGAGTCGTCTTCCCATCTTGATTTATGCCAAGCCAACATCTTCCTGACGCTGTAAGAACAACAACAACTGGCGCTTCCTTTGGTGTTTCTTCAACAACATTATTTTCCTCTTTAGGTGTTGTATTGGAAGGAGTTTCTTCACTAACTGATGGAGGCACTTCTGAGCTTATGTTGGTTGAAATATCCTGCTTTGGCGGAAGTTGCGAATTTTTAATAATAAACGATTTTAATAAAAAAACTACGATTAAAAGAGCAAAAAAAATAAGAAAAGGAATTGCGAAAAATTTACTAATCGGGAATGCTTTGTGTTTTGCATGCTTTTCAGATTTAACAAACAAACTTTTGTATTCACTTATAAGAGGTAAGGAATCTATATTTAGAAATTCTGCATACATGCGAATATAGGACAAAATATAGCCATCGAATTCGGAACCAAAATCATCGTTTTCTATTTTCTCAAGATAGTAAAGTCTTATAAGTGTTTCTTTTGAAACATCTTCTAAAGTTAAACCTCGTTTTTCTCTTTCTTCTTTAAGAATGGTTCCTATTTTCATCTCTTAGCGCAATATTCAATGCCTCCTCTACGTTTTCTATTAAATGTATTTTAACCTTTTTCTTAACATTCTCTGGAATATCATCTAAATCAATTTCATTTCCCTTTGGAAGAATCACGGTTTTTTTATTAGCCCTATATGCACCAAGTACTTTCTCTTTAATGCCACCCACAGGAAGCACCCTTCCTCTCAGGGTAATTTCACCTGTCATTGCAACATCTATATCAATAGGGATTTCCTTTAATACAGATACCAAAGCAACAAATATTGTAATACCAGCAGATGGTCCTTCTTTTGGAACAGCACCTTCAGGAACATGAATATGGATATCAAATTTATCATAGAAATCTGGTTTAATATCAAGTTTTTGAGTATTAGCTCTTATATAGCTTAAGGCTGCTTGAGCAGATTCCTTCATAACATCTCCCAACTGACCTGTAAGAAGTAAACTCCCTTTTCCTGGCATTTTTGTTGCTTCAATGTAGACTATATCACCACCTGCAAAGGTAACAACCATTCCGCAAGCAACTCCAGTAAAGTTTCTCTTCTCTTGCGATTCTCTTGAAAACTCTGACTTTCCAAGATATTTGATTAAATTATTTTCAGTAATTTTTACTCTAACACTCCCTTTTTCTGCCTTTTCTTTTGCAACTTTTCTTATGATTTTAGTAATAGAACGTTCAAGATTTCTTAAACCTGCTTCTCTTGTATAATCATTAATGATTTTTAAAATTGCATTATCAGAAATTATAACATCACTTTTCACTAAGCCATGCACATCAACTTGTTTTGGTATAATAAAGCGCTTTGCAATCTGTAATTTTTCCTCATCAACGTATCCAGGGAGTTTTAAAACCTCCATTCTATCAAACAAAGCAGGTGGAATGGTATCTACAACATTTGCTGTTGTTATAAACAAAACCTCTGAAAGGTCAAAAGGAAGCTCTATATAGTTATCAGAAAAAGAATTGTTCTGCTCTGGATCCAATGCCTCTAATAACGCAGCAGTTGGATCCCCCCTAAAATCAGTACCTACTTTATCGATCTCATCAAGAAGGAAAACTGGATTTTTAACTCCTGCTTGCTTAATGCCCTGTATAATTCTCCCAGGTAGCGCACCTACATACGTTCTCCTATGACCTCTAATTTCAGCCTCATCTCTTATGCCTCCAAGAGAAACTCGAACAAACTTTCTACCTAAGGCTTCTGCAATAGATCTACCAAGAGAAGTTTTTCCAACACCAGGAGGACCAACAAGGCAAAGAATAGGACCTTTTACATCTTTTTTAAGTTTTTTTACTGCAATTAATTCAAGAATTCTTTCTTTTACATCTTTCAAGTCGTAATGATTCTTATCTAAAATCATTTGTGCTACATTAACATCAATTGTATCAATAGTTTTTCGATCCCAAGGTAGGGCTAAAAGCCAATCAATGTAATTTAGTATTACACCACTTTCTGGGCTCATCGGTGGAATTTTCTTTAGTTTTTCAAGTTCTTCTTCTATCTTTTCTTTCACATATTTATGGTGCTTTCTCCCCTTCATTTTTCTTTTAACTTCACCAATGGTGCCAACACCTTCACCTTCTTCTCCAAGTTCTTTTTCAATTTCTCTGAGTTTTTCCCTCAAAAAATACTCTTTTTGACTTTTCTCAATTTTATTCCTTACCTTTTCATCAATTTCTCTTGAAATTTCAAGGATTGTATTCTCTCTTTCGAGTATTTCGAGTAACATATTAAGTTGGTCTTTGACACCCATTGTCTCAAGGATTTTTTGTTTTTCCTCAACAGAAACAAAAAGGTTTGATATAACAACCGTAATAAGCCTTTCAGGATCATCGACATTGGTCAAGCTCAAAATCGCATCCTGGGGGACTTTCTTATTGAGTTCAGAATAAAAAGCAAACTTGTCTGACACAAGTTTCATTAATGCAATAGTTTCAGAACTTTCCTCATACAAAGTTTCTAAAGGAGTAACAGAAACATGCCAAATTGTTGGTGCCAAATCAAACTTCTGAATTTTAACTCTCTCAATACCCTCTACAATAATTCTATAGGTGCCGTCTGGGAGTTTTAAAACCTGAATAATTTCGCAACCAACTCCAACATCATAAACATCTTCAGTTTCTGGATCCTCAATAAGCCCATTTTTTTGTGAAGAAACTACTATAAGTTTATCTTCCGATAAAGCCTTTTCAATAGCATTTATTGACTTTGCTCTCCCTACAACTAAAGGGACAACCATTCCGGGAAACATCACTATTCCTCTTAAAGGAAAATACGGTGAATATGCCTTTTCCCATCTTTTATTATTCATTAAAAACCTCCACTATGCAACCTCATTCAAATTAATCTTTTCTCCCAAAGAATTTAAAAGAACAGGCTCTAAACCATATTCAAGAAAATCTCTGGTGATTATACATTTTTTAATCTGTTTATTTTGTGGTATTTTATACATTAACTCAGTCATGCTTTGCTCAATAATCGAACGTAGTCCACGTGCACCAATATTTAACTTTAAAGACTCGTCTGCAATATACTCAAGTGCTTTTTGTTCAAACTGAAGATCAACCCCATCAATAGCAAACATTTTCTGATACTGTTTAACTAAAGCATTTTTGGGTTCAGTAAGTATCGCTAACAGTTCATCTTTTGCGAGTTTATTTAACCGAGCAATTACAGGGAATCTACCAATAAATTCCGGAATAAAACCAAATTTTATTAGATCACTAGGTAAAATTTTAAGAAATTCTTCTTTTACTTCTTCATCAATACCAAAGCCAATTTTTCTTTTCTTTATCCTCTCTAAGGCAATACTATCGAGACCTTCAAATGTCCCTCCACCTATAAAAAGAATATCCCTCGTGTTTACTTTTATAAATTCTTGCAAAGGATGTTTTCGTCCACCTTGAGGAGGAATATTTGCAATAGTGCCTTCAAGTATCTTTAATAATCCCTGTTGGACCCCTTCGCCTGAAACATCTCTTGTTATCGAAGGGTTTGCAGTTTTACGGGCTATCTTATCAATTTCATCAATATAAGCAATACCTTTTTCAGCTT
>JAINCR010000011.1 GCA_036574215.1 Caldisericaceae bacterium | reverse complement strand
CCACCTTCTACTGGGAGTTTAAAAAGCGAAAAATAAAGAACAGGGGTAGGGCAAACACCAAGGTCAATCACATTTACTCCTTCAAAAAGAATCCCAGAAGTCAACGCATCTTTAAGTTTTTCTGAATGCAAACGAATATCTCTTGCTACTGAGACGGTTAAAGTTCTTTCCTTAAATTTATTCTTAAGATAAATTGCATAAGACCGGCCTATTGCATTAACAACATCTTCCGTAAAGTTCTTATCCACTTCTCCACGGATATCGTACATTCTAAAAATGGTGCTATCTATACTCATTTATCGACCCTTCCGTACTTATCCTCAAATCTTACAATATCATCCTCTTCAACGTATTCTCCATTCTGCACTTCTATAATCTCAAGGGGAATTTTACCAAGGTTTGCTAACCTATGCAATGTAGATTTTGGAACAAAAGTACTTTCCCCTTCATGCACAAAAAATGTTTTATCCCCGATAGTAACTTGCGCTGTGCCTCGGATTACAACCCAGTGCTCACTCCTATGGTAATGCATCTGTAAGCTTAAAGATTCACCAGGTTTTACAACAACCCTCTTTATTCTGTACCTATCACCTGTTTCAAGAGTTTTATAGCTACCCCAGGGTCTAAAAATTTCTCGGTGTTCAATTGCTTCTTTTCTATTCTCTTTCTTAAGTTTCTCAATAATTTCCTTTACATTTTGTCCATTTCCACGCTTTGTAACAAGAATAGCATCATCAGTTTCTAAAACAATCAAATCTTCTACGTTAGTTACGGCAACTAACCTATCGTTAGCAAATATAAGAGAATTTTTTACGTCAATTGTCTCTACATCACCAACTAAAACGTTACCATCCTGATCGTGCTCTATAATATCATAAAACGAATCCCAAGACCCTATATCACTCCAGAATATATCCATTGGAACGACTGAAACTTTTTTGGACTTCTCCATTAGCGCATAGTCTATTGATATTGTTGGCATATCTTTAAAATTCTTTAAAGCGTAGTCAAAACCTTTTTGTATATTTTCAAAAATTTTTTGCTCATATGCTTTTAATTCTTCAAGAAAAGTAGAAATCTTAAAGGCAAACATGCCTGAATTCCAGAAATATGCACCACTTTCAAGATACGTTTTTGCAGTTTCAAAGTCAGGCTTTTCAACAAACTGATCTACTTTATTAAAATTGCTAAGATCCTCTCCGATCTTTATGTATCCGTAGCCTGTTTCTGGTTTAGTAGGTTTTATCCCAAATGTAACAAGGTAACCTTTTTCTGCTGCATTCCTTGCAACCTCCATGTATGTAATAAATTTATCAAGAGGTTTAATGAGATGGTCTGAGGTAAAAATGTAAACAATTTCGTCTTGAGAGGAACCTAACTTGTCAATCAAATACTGAACCGATAGAGCAATAGCAGGTGCTGTATTTTTGCCAACAGGCTCAGTAATGATATTTCGTGATAGAGATGGTGAAAATTTGTCGCAAATTTCTTTTGTATAAAAATAATAATCCTTATTGGTAATTGTAACAATATCTTCAGGTCCAACAATTTTTAAAGCTCTTTGATAAGAAGCCTCAATTAAAGGAGTGTCATCAACAAGATTAAGAAATTGTTTTGAATACTTTTCCCTCGACATTGGCCACAGCCTTGTGCCTTTTCCACCTGCAAGAATTATTACTTTCATTTATGCCTCATTTTTTTGGATACACAATTAAAATGCTTTTAGAGGAAGCGAACCAGCCAACGTATGCACCTATGGATTCTGCAACAAAACGAATTGGAAGCATCGTACGTGAGTTTTTGATAATAGGCGTAACTTTTGAGTTTTGGGAGTCAATTTGAGTTTTCTTACCATTAATATAGGCATAGTTTTTGTTTATCCAGAGTTCAATTTTGGTACTTGAAATATTTATTGTTACTTTCTTTTCTGTTCCATCCCAGGAAATGTTACCGCCAAGAGACTCTATTACAGATCTAATTGGGAGTAGAGTTCTTCCCCAGCTTGGGATAATTACAGGGGCTGTTTCTCTCCCAGGATCTACTTCGCCTTTTACTCCGTCAACATACATCCACTTGCTATTTACGATGAGTTTTATAACTTTTGCTTTGCTAATCTCAACGGTGAAATCTGGAAGAGAGTATTTTATAAGAAAGAGGTATCTTACATAGGATCGGATGGTATTTGTTCCTTCTGTCAATTTTAAAGTAGAAGTAAAGTTCCCGTTTGAATCAACATCGAATGTAACGCTATCTTTAGACTCCTTATCGGACATATTCCCTTTTAAGCTACCTGCAGGCCTTTTGCTCAATTTACCGCTATAGGTAAAAGTTAGTTTGCCAGTATCAAAGCTAAAGTTTAACACAGGCAAAAACGATTTGAGCAAACCAGGAATTTCAGGATATGTAAGAGTAATTTTTACGCTTCTTCCATCGGGATTTGCAATAATGAGAGTAGAATTTTCTTTTAGGTTTACTTCTTTTGATACCACTCCATTTACAAGTTGAGCATATTCACCATTAATAAGAACAATATCCTTTGCATTTGTCTTTATATTAAGATTTACTTTCTCTTGAGAAAATAGCACTTTTCCACTTACATTGACTGAATAAGGAGTGGCACTTACAGACTTAGGGGGATAAACAAACACAGAAGAAAAACAAAAGATCAAAGTAAGAATAAATAAAATAAATTTTCTCATGGATTTACACCTCCTTTTTTGTCGTCTTTACTTGACTCCATATATTCAAGGAAGAAGGCAAGCAAAACTGAGAAGAAGAGTGCTGAAACACCTGCAATTGCAATGTTAAGTTTTTTGTTGGGTTTTACGGGTTTTTCGGGAAGAACAGGGCCAAGAGCAAGTTTTAGATTTTCTATATTCATAGTTCCAAGAATCTTTGCCTCATTGTAACCGTTTTTCAAAAGGGCATATTTATCCTGTGCAAGTGCAAGGTTTCTTTTTAATGAAATATATTTAAGTTGTTCATCTCTCAAAGTTGGGTCAAGAGAAATAAGTCCTCCTATGTCGATGTTGTTTAGTACTGAGTTATCCTTATATATTGAAAAGGCAATGCTATAATTTGCTTGCGCTTCATCTAAACTTCGTTTGAGGGCAATTAACTGCGCTTGGCGAGTTTTAAATGTTGCAACTCTTGCAAGAAGTCCACTTGTATTAAGTGAAAGCATCGAACTAAAGTCTCTGTAATGCGTAAATGCATTTGCATAATCATCTTTTGCAACATCAAGGCTTTTTTGAAGTTTCTCAAGCGTTACCTGTTTATTTGCAAGTTCTTTCTGCAATGCATAAATTTCCTTGAGGTTTTCTTCACTAATTTTCTTTGTTTCGCTTGCTTGTTTCGTAATTTCAGTAAGCGTTGCCTGCAAAGTAGAAATTTGGCTACTTAATTGCTGATAGAGAGGATTTAACTGAGTTGATTCCATCTGGAGGTTTGCAAGTTCTTTGAAATTGGGATTATCCGAAATGAGTTGGGTTAAGAAAGGTGAATCAGCAACAGATTGCTTTAGGGTTACAAATTGCGATTCTTTTGAGATCTGTTTCGTAAGATCGGCAAGTTTTGCATGAGTAGTTTCAATTGATATCTGTAATTTAGAAAGTGTATCCTGGTATTGCGAAAGCTCTGAAAGCCTAACATCGATCTTTTTGGTTAAGACAGTAATGTTATCGGTCGAAGCAAGAAAAGCCTGATACTCATTCGTTGCTTTTAGTAAATTTGTAAGGGCAAGGTTGAGTTCGTCAGTAGCAAGTTTACTTGCCTCAGTAAGATAAGAAGCTTCTTTTTCTTGAAGTTCTTTTTTTGCCCTGACTAAAATATCTGAAACAAACGTTGACAACGAATCTTTGTATGCCTTTTCTTTTGCTTCAAGGTCCTTCTCGGCTTTTTGTATCTCCCCTTCAATAAAAGAAACAAGCGAAGATATATCTACTTTATTTAAGTCTTGGGCATACTTTGGAAATTTCTCAGAAATTGACTTTGCAATTTTATAGGCTTGTTCAGGGTCGGAAAGCTCGACTTTAACGATAATTAGATTAGAATCTTTTGGATTTGTTACACTTATACTTTGTGATAAAGTTAAGGGTGTGAGTTCTTTTGAAAAACCGTTTTCACTTATGATTGTTTCAAGGAAAGAAGGACTTTTTATAAGCTCAGAATATGTTGTAATTGAGGGGTTTGTTATAAAGGTCATTGGGTTAACAGCTTGCTCGAATGTAGATGCTGGAGCTGATGTTCCAATATTTGGGTTTGCAACAAGGAAAGTCATTTCGGCCTCATACGTTTTTGGCAACACAAAATAACTCAATAGACCACTAATGAGGACCGCAATAAGGGTTATACCAATGATAAGTTTTTTTCGTTTTACTAACACATTAATGTAGTCTCGTAATTCGACTTCTTCTTCGTCCATTTCTCACCTCTAAATAAAAAAACAGGTAAAATATTAATTATCTATTAAATTTTTAAACCTCCTATGATAGTTTTATCTATTTTCGCCTTTTTGTCAAGAGATTGAAGGGTT
>JAINCR010000010.1 GCA_036574215.1 Caldisericaceae bacterium | reverse complement strand
GGCAGCACAAAAGCGTATGTAAATTCTAAGGAAACTGTACTTGACCAACCACCTATAATCGAGAATAGTAGAACTCTTGTTCCTTTCAGGTTTATTGGCGAATCTATGGGGGCAAATGTAAGTTGGGATGCAAACAAAAAAGCTGTAGGCTTTGATTTTGGTGACATACACATTACACTCACAATTGGTTCCACCACTGCAATTATAAACGGTGTAAAGAACACTCTTGATGTAGCACCTAAAATTATAAAATCCACCGGGAGAACTGTTGTTCCATTACGATTTGTTAGTGAAACAATGGGAGCAAAAGTTGAATGGGATGCTAAAACTAAAACAGTTACAGTAACTTCTTTTGGAAAACCTGTCATCAATTTTAAACCAAAGAAAGAGTATACAATGCAATTAACTGTTGGCCCTGCTTTTGGCTGGGGTATGGGTGCACAAAAATGGGCTGATCTTGTAAAAGAGAAAACAAACGGCTTAATAAACATTAAACCTTACTTTGGAGCCTCTCTTCTTGCAGGAAAGCAAACAAACTGGTTCCAGGCAGTTTCAGAAGGAAGTATTGACTTTGTAATGGATTCTACAATTAACGCTTCAGGAGTTGTAAAGGAATTAAACCTATTTTCTCTTCCCTTCTTTATAAACACCTATGAGAATGTCGATAAAATTGAAAATGGTGCATCTGGCAAAGCAATTATTGCAAAAATGGAGCAACTTGGCGTAGTCACATTGGCATGGGGAGAAAACGGTTTTAGGCAAATTACAAACAGTAAAAGACCTATTATACAACCTGCTGATATGAAAGGACTTAAATTTAGGGTAGTAGGTTCTCCTATTTTCATTGATATCTTCCATGCACTTGGAGCAGATGCAGTGAGTATGAACTGGGGTGATGCAGTCACTGCTTTCCAACAGGGTGCAGTTGATGGACAAGAAAACCCATATGGAGTACTCCTTCCTGTTCAAATATGGCAATACCACAAATACCTTACCAATTGGAACTACGTAATCGATCCATTGGTACTCGGCGTAAGTAAATCAGTTTGGGCAACTTTTCCAAATTACGTTCAAAATGCAATAAGGGAAGCTGCTATTGAAGCAGCAACTTGGGAAAAAGCATATGTAAGAAGAGGACTTGATGGCTTTACATCAATAAATATCCTCAAAAAACAATTTAACGACGTCCCAGAAATATTAGACCAGATGGGGTATGTAAGAAGTAAAGGAGTAAAAATAGTAGACCTCACAGAAGAGCAAAGACAAGCCTTTATAAATGCAACTCAATCTGTATTTGACAAATGGATTCCAATAATTGGAAAGGACCTTTACGAACTTGCTAAAAAAGACATGGGCAAGTAAACAAATATCAAAGAGTGAGGGAGATTCTCCCTCGCTCTTTTTGGAGGTAAGCATGGAAAAAAGATCAATTGAAGAGTGGATTGCTATAGTCCTTCTTTCAATAATGGCAGTGATTGGTTTTGTTAACGTCCTTTCAAGATTTATTTTTCACGTTTCTTTTGCTGCAACCGAAGAAATCGAAATTAATCTTTTTGTTTGGGTAACTGTAATAGGTATTGCAATGGCATTTGAAAAAGGTGCCCATCTTGGGATGACAACAGTTTACGATAAATTTCCCGTATGGGCAAAAAAAATCGCAAACGTTGTCTCTGCTCTTCTTGCCATATCTCTTTTTGCATTAGTAGATTATTATGCTATTAAAGAAATATATAAAGAATTAACACTATTCCATACAAGAAGTGATGCTTTAAATATTCCGATATGGATCTATACGATTGGCATACCAATCTTTTCGATTTTTATTTTTGAAAAAATAGTTTCTTCAACAATCAAAACTTTGAAGTCGTTTAACGGAGGAACAAAATGACTGCTGCTCTAATTCTTTTTGGAATATTTTTATTTCTCATTGTAATAGGCTCTCCTATAGGCACTTCAATCGGTATCGCAAGTATTTACGGAATCATCCATTATGGTCTTGGAGCGTCTATGATTTCAAGAAATTTTGCTTCAGGAATTGCAAAATTTCCACTTATTGCAATACCATTCTTTGTGCTTGAAGGTGAACTCCTTTCTAAAGGAGGCCTTGCAAAAAGAATTTCCGATTTTATAATACTTTTAGTTGGCAAAGCAACTGGAGGTCTTGCAATTGCTGCAGTATTTACTGCTGCTTTTTGGGGTGCTATTTCAGGTTCAGGTCCTGCAACAGCCGCAGCAATTGGGCTAATTTTTATACCCGCTATGATTGCGCAAGGTTACTCTGATACATTTTCCGCTGCAGTTGTTGCTGCTTCAAGTGGACTTGCAATTATCATACCACCAAGTATCGCTTTTATCGTATACGGAAACATCACTGGTGTTTCTGTTGGTGCTCTCTTCCTTGGAGGCATTATTCCTGGCCTTTTCGTAGCACTATTCCTTGCTATTATTACCTACATAATCTCAAGAAAAAGAGGTTACCATGGACTCACAGAAAAAGCATCTCCTAAAGAACTTTTAAATTCATTTAAAGAGGCTATTTGGGCAATTTTTGCTCCAGTTATTATACTTGGTTCGATCTACTCTGGTATTGCAACACCAACAGAAGCAGCAATAATTTCTGTATTCTATAGTTTATTTGTTGGTGTATTTATTTACCGAAGCATTGGTTTAAAGGAAATTTTTGATTCACTTGTAGGCACAGCTATAACTTCTGCTGTAGTTATGTTTGTTGTCACATTTGCAGGTATTTTTTCAGTTGCCGAGGCCCAATTAGGAATTATTGATGCAGCAGCAAAGGGAGTAGTTGACCTTTCAAAAAGCCCTGCTATTTTTTTGATTCTTGTGGATATTGTCTTCCTTATCGCAGGATTCTTCCTTGACGCAATATCAATTCTATACGTAATTATGCCGATATTCCTTCCAGTTTTAAGTGCATTTAACATTGACCCTCTTTTCTTTGGAGTAGCTGTAACAGTTGCGCTTGCAATAGGTCAGATTACTCCGCCTGTTGCAGTAAACTTATACGTCACTTCTAACATCATTAAAAAACCTCTCGATAAGGTTGCAAATGAAGTTTGGCCATTTGTCTTTTTTGCGATTATAGCGCTTTTAATTATAACTTTTGTCCCAAAACTATCGCTATTGATTCCTATCGCTTCAAAATTATACACACCATAGTTAAAATACCTAGGGCCATGCAGCCCTAGGTATTATTCCTTTGTTAATAAACATATTAAGAGTCAATTTCTGTATTAAGCTTCTAAAGTAGTTTTTTTCAAGAGAAAAATCTTCTACTATCTTCCTCTTGTCACCATACATACACCTTATTATCCTGAGCGTTTCATTCCTTGTCATCCTGAGGAGCTCTTTTTCTATGTCATCCTGCACTCTTTTCCTTGACGAAGTCAAGTGGAGCGGTAGCGACGAAGGATCTAATATTTGAGGGAGTAAAAGACACCCCCTCAAGACTCCCACGAAAAATGCAAAAGCATAAACGGATGAGATTCTTCGGGCATACGCCCTCAGAATGACAACATAGAATGAATGGAGAGATTCGTCCTCGGCAAAAAGACGCCTCGTCAGAATGACACTACCTTGTCATCCTGAGCGATAGCGACGAAGGATCTCATATTTGAGGGAGTAAAAGACACCCCCTCAAGACTCCCCCCTAAAAGCATAAACGGATGAGGTTCTTCCTAGAGCACTTCGTTTGCTCGTCAGAATGACACTACCTTGTCATCCTGAGCGATAGCGAAGGATCTTGTCTTTCAACGGAGAGTTTCTTCATTTCTTACACCCTCAAGATGACAAGGAGTACTTACACCCTCAGAATGTCGAGAAAATACCTAAACGACAAAGGGTATACAAACTTTAAAAAACATTAATGTTTACCACCTTTTGCAATGCAATGACCATACCCCTATGAGCACTTGTGATAAACTACCGGAGATTAAAAAATAACTACCTTATAAATTGTTAATATAAAAATCTCCTTTAAAAAATCCTCTTTCTGCTGCAATCCTTAATGTTTTTTTGTAATCAATAACCAAAGGACCATTTTGTGTAAGCTTTACATAAGTATCTACTTTTACCTCAAATTCCCTTTCCCCATCTAAAGCTAATATAGACGGTATATTTTTAATTTTTATCTCTTCACCTAAACTCAAAGTTTTCACATTTTTAATTCCAATGTCTTTTAAAGTACCTGGTGCAATTGGTGCCTTTATTGAATTACCTTCTCCAAGTTCAACATATACCCCCTTTTCTTCGTCCAGACTCAATACAGAAGCAATTGAAGATAAACCAATATTAAAAGGAGAGGGCTTACTTACTATAACCTCTTTTATAAATTCAGTTTTCCAAACAGCCTTTGATCCAATAAAAGAGTGCGTTGTTACAGCAACATCTATAAGGGCAATATCTTTTAACTCACCATCTTGAATTATATCAAGTCTTTTTGCCCTAAAAGTCCCCTCCTCTTTTTTTACAATACCCGTTAAAATAGCTGCTGTTGCTTCTGCTGCAATGGTTGCCTCTATCATATAAGGGAATACGTTATTTGTTCCTGTTGAAATTGGCATTATTGGGATGTCGTCACTTAATTTAGCTACAATTCTATTAGTTCCATCACCACCAATAACTACAATAGCATTAACTTTATCTTTCATTAACTTTACTGCTTCGTAAGTGTCTTTCCAACTATCAAAAACTTTAATAGGCACATACTCAATTTCCATTTTTAAATTTCTACCCAAAGTATTTACAGCAGCAGGCACTATTCCAAAAGATTCAGGCATAACCAAAGCCTTTTTAATCCCAAATACCTGAAGAGTCGTAAGAATCCTTTCAACAATATTTACCTTCTCCATATTATCAAATACACTTGCATGTGATACGAGTCTTCTTATGTCTCTTCCTGATTCTGGATTTGCTATGATACCAACAACTCCACTCATTTATACTCTCCTATTTTCGAAGTTTAAAAATCTTTTCTGGTTTTTAAGATAGCATCCTATCCTACCCAAAAATTTAGCCGCTAACGCTCCATCAACAACTCTATGATCAAATGTAAGAGAAAACATCATAACACTTTGCAATTGCTCCTTTTAGTATCGTCATACCTAACTTTGGCATAATCACCTTTATTTCTTTTTTACTACCATATTCAATAATAATTTTAAAACATTTTTGAAGATTTACCTAATAAAACATAACTAATACTTTGAACTTTAATAACTTACCTAACGAGCTCTTTAATAAAAAACCTCTAACTCTTTTTACTCAAATAAAAGTTTTTGTCAATATTTTTAGCAAATCTACATAAAACCATCTTTCGATTTAATTGATATGACCTTATAAGACAAAAAAGGAAGATAAATTTTTTACACAAGAATACAATGTTTCTTAAGAGCTCTAAATACTTTTCTCCCCTTTTCAATACTTTACAATAAAACTTATGATATCCTTCCTAAAACATAACTGTGTTTTTTACTTTGGAAATATCTTTGCTTTTTTTAGATAGATGGGCTTCCCATTTTTATATTCAGGAATTGAAGAAAGTTCTGGCTTATCTGAAAGCCCAAAAACAAGAGAACCACCATTTTTTGCAAAAAGTCCTATCTCAAATACCTCTTTTGTTATCATTATCTCTTCATTAAGTAAATCATTAACATCTGTATCGTCAGGGAGAAAATCCATCCTTCTTAATGTGTAGTAGAGTTCTCTTTTTCTAAATGTTGGAAAAGAAGTTGGGTGCTGAATTTTAAGGTTCTCCTTTACCTCTTCAACAAATTCAAAAGCCTTATCTTCCCTTGATATATTTATGAAATTTAAAAAATCAACTGGATTTACCCATTTTCCATCGTGAAACTCTTTTATAAACCGCTCAAGGTTGTAATAATCACCATAGAAAACGATACTCATAATTGCTACTATATCCTGATTGTCTTGCGTAAAGGAATGCATATTCTTTTTATTCATCTCTGAATAAACAAACTCAAATCTATCTATATCTATTTTTCCGAATATCTCCCTTGCAAGTGAAATAATTGCATCCATCCTTGCTTTATCAAGAGCTTTATCGTTTCTTCCTCTTGCCCCTATTAAAGTTTTATCAATATCTATGATGACAACGGTTTTTTTATCAAAGGTAAAACCACTATTCTTAAGAATTGAAGATAAATTTTTCCACTTCGTATTTACTATTAAATTGTCCTCAAATTTAACATAATCACTAACAGTTTCTTCTGTAATAATGCCCAACACCTTATACTTTTCTAACTTTGCTAAATTTTTTATAACTCCTCCATCGTTTAAGAATGTATCACCAAAATAGATTACCTTTTCAAAACTTCCAATAGTATTTAATAGATAAGAAAGAACTTTTGCATACTCAAAATCCTTTTTTCTTGGAAGAAATGCAAGTTTTAGCTCCTTTTTAATTTGAGAAAAAGAAGGTAAACTACCTTTTATCGGATTTAATTCTCTAAAAATTATATAATCTTCAAAAATTGTGTTAATTGAAACCCTTTTATACATCCAACCCCCGTAGATAACCTAATTTTAAGGCAGTCTCAAGATTTAATATACTTCCCCCTGCTGCTCCTCTTATGGTATTATGAGAAAGAAGAGTAAAGGTGAAAAACCTTTCCTCAATCTTTTTACCCTTCCTACACTTACACTCATCCCTCTCCCCCTCAATCTATCAAAAAGAGGTTGCGGTCTATCTGGTTCATCAAATAGAATTATTGGATTTTTTGGTGCTGAAGGAAGGTCTATCTTTTGAGGGATTCCTTTAAACTCCATGAAAGACCTTTTAAATTCCTCAATTGATGCGTCTCTCTCTGTTTTTAAAAAGACGACCTCCATATGCCCATCTCTCACCATAACTCTATTAGACCTTGCATAAACTTTAAAATCCTTGGGAATAAACTTTTCATCAAATCTTCCAAGTATTTTCTTTGTCTCAATCTTTATTTTCCCCTCTTCCTTTTCAATGTATGGAATTACATTGTCAAGGATAGATAATGATGGAACTCCAGGGAAACCAGCTCCTGATATTGCCTGCATTGTAAAAACTATTACCTCTTTAATACCAAACTCATTTAGTATTGGCTTTAAAGTTAAGACAAGCCCTGTAGTTGAACAGTTAGGATTTGTCACTATGAAACCAATTCTTCCTTGATACCTTACTGCCTCAATGTGGTCTGGATTTACCTCAGGAACAACTATTGGAACAAACTCGTCATATCTATGACTACTTGCATTACTAAAGATAAAGTATCCCTCCTTTGAAAGCATCTCTTCAATATCAAAGGCAATCTCTGATGGAAGAGAAGAAAGGATAATTCTTTCTGGTTTATCCTCTGATATAGACAGTATGGGAAGCTCTTTAACACTCTCTGGCATATCGCTCTCAAGAACCCATTGAGCACCATCTTTATATTTCTTTCCCCTCTTTTTTTCTGAGGCAAATACGGACTTTATCCTAAACCACGGATGGTCTGCCAATAACTCTATAAACCTTTGTCCTATCATCCCAGTTGCTCCAAGAATGGAGACATCAATCATATTTCCCTCCCTACCCTCAATATATCTGATAGCACTCCTGAAGCGGTAATCTCAGGCCCTGCACCAATACCCTTAATTATAATTGGGACTTTTCCATATCTTTCTGTGTATATTATAAATATGTTCTCTCCAGGCTTTAAAAGGGAAAACTCGGAATCTGTTTCAAAGGATTCAATAGATACACTAACTCCTCTACCTGTAATCTTTGATACCGGATAGACAAAACCTTTTTTTCTCATCTCTTCTATCATTTTTCTAAACAGTTTTAATTCACCTTCTTCAAACTCTTTAAGATTATTAGATTTAACAAACTCTTTAAATTCAACATCGGATAGATTAATTCCTTTTCCTATGACCCTAGCCATGATTATACTCTTTCTTAAAATATCAAACCCTTTTAGATCATCCATAGGATTCGGTTCTGTATATCCAAGGTCTAAAGCCATCTTTAAAGCATCCATTATATCTTTTCCCCTGTTTATGTGATAGAATATAAAGGAAAGAGAGCCACTAGGAAGAGAGACTATCTTTTTTACTCTATCACCTGTTTCAACTAAATCCGTAAGGGTTTTTATAACAGGTAAAGATGCGCCAACTGTAGTTTCAAAATAAAATTTACCAACTCCTCCCGTAAAAGATTCAAAATATTTCATATCCCCTGTGAGATTTTTCTTGTTAGAGGTAACAACATGAGCGCCTTTTTTTACTGCAAAAAGGAGGGTGTCTTTCATCTCATCTGAATCACTAACATCAACAACTACTGTATTTTTCTTTATAAGTTTTTCTAAATCAACCTTTCCAACCACTGGAAAGTTAAAATTCATCTTTTTAATGTACTCTTCTGCCTCTTCACCAACTATGTATGAGTTTTTCCTTACAATACCTCTATATACAATCCTAATTCTCTTGCTTTTCTCAATCCTCTCCCTGTTTTTAAGAATCATCTCAATGAGGGCTTTTCCAACTTTCCCAACACCAAACTGAACAATCTCAACTACCTTTATGTCCTTTTTGTCAAGTGCTAATCCAAGTTCTGTGTGGAGTATATTTACAGCCTCTTTTACCTCTGTATACTTAACAACAAAGGATATGTTGTATTCTGAGGAGCCCTGAGCGATGGCTATTATGTTTATTCCGTGTCTTCCAAGAGCTGAGAAAACCTTTCCAGCAATTCCTGGTGTTCCCTTCATCCCAGCTCCCACAACGGATATTATTGATATGCCATCCATCCTAAGAATGCCTTCAATTTCTTCCCGCTCAATTTCTTTTTCAAATTCCTTTCTCAATCTATCAACAAAACTTTTTGCTTCATCAGTCTTTACCACAAGACATATGTTCTGCTCTGATGAAGCCTGAGATATCATAAGAATATTTGTTTTACTCCTCCTTGCAGATTCAAAGACTCTTGCTGAAACTCCTGGGACACCAATCATCCCTTTTCCGTTAACACTCACGAGGGTAAGGTCCTTTATGTAAGTTATTGATTTTACTACATTCTCGTCCTTCCTTATTTTCTTAACGATAACTGTTCCAGGAAATTCTGGGTTAAATGTGTTTTTTATCCTAACTGGTATATTTTTCTCCATTACAGGAAGAAGAGTTTTCGGATGAAGAACTTTTGCTCCGTAATAAGAAAGTTCTGCTGCTTCAACATATGAGATGTATGAAAGAGGTTTTGCATCCTTTACCACTCTTGGATCTGCCGTCATAACACCATCAACATCGGTCCATATCCAGACCTCCCTTGCATCAAGTGCCTTACCAAGGATTGTTGCTGTAAAATCACTTCCTCCTCTCCCAAGGGTTGTTATTCTTCCATCAATAGTGCTTCCAATAAACCCTGTTACTATAGGTATTATGTTTTTTGATAGTAGATCCTTTAAAAATAACGCCCTTTTTTCAATCTCAGCATAGATGGGAAGTGCATTACCAAAATCATCCGTAGTTATAAGAAACGTGTTTGCATCAACAAAGGTTGAGTTTATTCCACTTTTTGATAGATACTCTGAAATTATCCTTACAACCATTCTTTCTCCAAAAGAGACAATAGTATCAAGAGCCCTTGATGTTAGCTCTCCAAGCACCTCAATGCTCTTTAATATATTCAATAGTTCTTCAAGGAGTTTCTCTACATGTGGAAGATTCTCATTAAAGAGTTCTTTCATTACCGACTCATGCTTATCTTTAATGCTTAAATACTCTTTTAGGTAGCTTTTATCCCCTAACTGAGATAGAGTTCCTGCTCTTACAAGTGAATCGGTTATACCATTCATAGCAGATACAACAACAATCTTCTCCTCTTTAAAGGCATCGATTATCTTCTTTAAATTCCTTATTCTTTCAGCATCTCCTACAGATGTTCCTCCAAACTTCATTACAATCATCTTTTTCCCCCAATAATTTCATCTATGGTTTTCTCAATCTCTTTTATATCGCTTCTTACAGGTATAGGTCTATTTATAAACTCCTGAGGAATTCCGTCTATTTCTCCCATGTGGAATTTAACAACAGTGTCAGGATCTTTAAGGAGGTTCCCTGTGAGTATTAAAACTACAGTCTCATCGTTTTTTACAATTCCTTCTTTTAACATCTTATACAGACCTGCAAGAGAAGAAGCCGAGGCAGGCTCGCAGCCTATTCCCATTGAGTCAATTTCTCTTTTTGCAAGAAGAATGTCTCTATCAGAAACATCAACAACAACTCCATTTGTAAATTCAATACTTCTCTTTGCTTTTTCAAAATTCACTGGATTTCCAATTCTTATGGCGGTTGCAACTGTTTCTGCCTTGACAGGCGTAAACTCCCAATTATTTTTAAACGATAGGTAGAATGGGTTTGCTCCTTTTGCCTGAACCACACCGATCTTAGGAATTTTCTCAATGATCTTAAATCTTTTAAGTTCCATAAGTGCCTTTCCGAAGGCAGAGGTGTTTCCTAAATTTCCTCCAGGGAGAATAATCCAGTCGGGAACTTCCCAATTTAACTCGTATAAAATATCAATGATAATGGTCTTTTGGCCCTCAAGTCTTATGGGATTTAAGGAGTTAAGAATATATATCCCATACTTATCGGAAATTTCCTTTACAATCCGCATTGCATCATCAAAATCTCCGTCAATTTGGATGGTCTTTGCTCCATACGCTAGCGCTTGAGAAAGCTTCCCAAAGGCAACCTTTCCACTTGGGATAAAGACAATGGGGGTAAGTTTTCCCATTCTTGCGTAGGCAGTCATTGACGCAGATGTATTTCCTGTGGAGGCGCATGCAACAAATCTATATCCAAGTTTCTTAGCAAAAGAAATTCCCACAGTCATTCCTCTATCCTTAAAAGAACCTGTGGGATTCTCTCCTTCGTGCTTTAAAAGGACTTTTCTAACTCCCTTAATCTCTCCTGAAATATCGTATAGATTTGTTTTGCCTTCGGGAAATGTAACTATCTCATCATCCTTAAGATCAAGAACAAGTTCTCTAAATCTCCAGACCTTGCTTTCATCAATTTTTTTTCTACTTCCTCTTCTTTTCTCCCAAAAGTCCTTTAGATATGAAAGATCATTTTCTTCCTTCAAATAGACATCAAGAAGACCACCACATTCACAAGTGTGCCTTTTCTCAAAAATCGAGTACTCTTTACCACATCTTATGCACTTTAAAACTCTTTCCATTTCGTGAATTATAATAAAATCTCAAATATAGTCAAATAGGCGAATTGCCTCATTAAAAATCTATTCGAAATTAAATTGTTGCCTCACATAAAAATCTTATTCTTTTGTAATCTGTGCTCCTTTCAACAGATTCTTCAAAAATTTAAATGGAAGTAAAATGAGATGAAAAAGTAGGAAGATTATGGAGAAGTTAAAAGAAGGAGGTTTTATGAGTTCATCCTTGAAAGAGTTAGGCTGTTGTGAAGGAAGAGGCAGTAAGATACCAAAAGGCAACAAAGAAAGAAAAAGGTCATATGCTGGATGAATTTGTGAAACTCACCGGATATTCAGGATGTTGTGCCTCTTATGTTTTAAGATTGTAAAGAAAAATTGTTATTTTGCCTACCATTTTCTTTTTTAAGAGTATTGACTTATTATATAGTGTAAAGGCTCGATATAATAAAAATAAGGAGGTAACTTATGAAAAACTTTTTAAAAAGGAATTGGAAACTTTACTTTATTAACATCTTCCTTGCGGTAGGTGTATACTATGGCTCTAAGATTTACGATCTTACAAATCATGCAACAGCAAATGTTCACTGTTTGCAAACTGCTTTTGACAGAGCCGTTCCATTTATTCCACAGTTCATTGTGATATACAATTCTCTTGAGCCTGTAATTTATATTACTTTAATTTTTTTCTTTATTTTCCACCCTAAAATTTTTGCTGCACTTGCAACTACTTTGATCTCACTTTTTCTTATCAGTAACGGTATATATGTTATTTTTCAAACCTATGTGCCGCGTCCTACTCTTACACAGGGAACAAACTGGTATGTTGATGAAGTGATTAAGCTGTATAAAAGTGATAATCCTTATAATTGTTTTCCCAGTTTACACTGTGGAACATCCGCTCTTGTTGCTTCTTTTTGGTTTGTAAAGAAACGTTATAAAATAATAGCTTGGATAATGGCTGTATGGGCTGTTCTTATTGCACTATCTACGCAATTTCTTAAACAGCATGTCGTAGCAGATATCTTAGGCTCTTTTATTGCAATTGGTCTCTACTTTTTATTCTACAAATGGTTTAACTTAAAAACTGAGGCATAGAAAATTTGCTTCTCCTAAAGAATAAGTAAACTGCAATAAGAAAGCACTTGGGTTTGAGTATTAACGCAAAAAAAATCTTCCTTGAACCTGCAAACGACAACTATGAACCGATAGAACTCACACCCAATATGGATGTAAAACTCTTCAGAGTAAGAATGGTGATAAAGAAAGTATAGGGAGTTTTAACTTCAAAAACGCATAAGTTTTTACACGTATAAAAGAATTGTTTTGTTTTTATGAAAAGGTATAAAATGTAAGAGGAGGTAAAGATGGAAAAAACTTTTAAAGGCAAAAAGCATTTAAGCCTCAGGCTCACCATCTTAGTTTTACTTTCACTGGTTTTGCTTTTTACATCCTGTAGTGTGGTTAAAAACAACAAAGAAGTTGAAAACAATAAACAGGAACTTCCAGCACTTATTCCTTATAGGAAAGGTGATAAATGGGGGTTTTGTGACAGGAATAAAAAGATAGTAATACAACCTGTTTATGATTTTGCAATGCCTTTTCATGAAGGTCTTGCACGTGTTGTAGTTAACGGAAAATGGAGCTTTATTGATAAAAACGGTAATATGGTAACAGAAGCTGTTTATGATAGTGCATATAAGTTGCATGAAGGTCTCGCAGGTGTTAATATCAACAGGAAATGGGGTTTCATCAATAAAAACGGTAACATGGTGATAAAAGCTATCTATGATTCTGCATGGGCTTTCAATGAAGGCCTTGCAGCTGTTAAAGTTAACGGAAAATGGGGTTTCATTGATAAAAAAGGAAAGGTAGTAATAAAACCTATTTACGATGACGCATGGTATTTTAATGAAGGTCTTGCACCTGTTGAGGTTAATAGAAAATATGGCTTTATTAACAAAAAAGGGGATATGGTAATAAAAGCTGTTTATGATGATGCATGGAATTTTCATGAAGGTCTTGCAGGTGTTAATATCAACGGAAAATGGGGTTTTATTGATAAAAAAGGAGATATGGTAATACAAGCTGTTTATGATTTAGTAGGTTATTTTGAGGACGGCCTTGCAGTTGTTAGAGTTAATGGAAAAGGTGGCTATATAGACAAAAACGGCACTCAGTATTGGGAAGATTAATTAAAAGTGCAAATAAAGATAGCTTTTTAAATAGGTAAAAGTGAACAATAAAAATGTTAGTAGAGATACTAAAAACATGTTCTTACACTACTAATACGTGAATTTTATAAATTAAAAGAGGGGGAAGCTCCCTTTTTTTTACAATTTAATTACTGTATGCAAGTTCTTGCATAAGTTTATAACGATTGACACATTAAATCTACTTTAATTTCTTCCTTTGCCGTATAAACCCTTTCCGTTACCTCCAACTAAACCTGAGTTACCAGGATTACCCAATCCCTGCTTATTGCCATTTGAACCGCTAATTATTCTATTATACTCTTCCAGGGTAAGATACTGTGGAGTATAAGTAATTCCGTATTTTTCCAGTTGCGATACAAAAGCCCTAAGATGATTTTCTGAACCACTCTTCAAATTTTCGTAAACGCTTATTGTATCTTGAGAAGTTGAATTCTTTATATACTCTTCAAGGTCTATAATATCAATCTCCTCTATTTTAGCAGCAACTTTTAAAGCATCTATTTGAGACTTTGCACCAGTTTCTGTTAACTGCTTATATAGATCCTTTATTTTCTCATTTGTAAATTCTTAAATAGCATCAGATTTAATAGGGCTCTCTAAGTTATATTTACTAATTAAAGATAATACTGAATCCATATGTGTTTGCTCAACTTCGGTAATATTAGCAAACACCTGCATTCCCCATAAATTATTTAGATACGTATAAACATCTCTTGGAAGTTTCTCTTCTTCAGCCATGTAAAGCAACCCTTATCTTTTTGCTACTCAAATTAGATTGGCTCACATTTAAATTGCTAACATTCTCATTAACATTACTGTTTACACTTACGCTCTTAATTCCACTTTCTAAAAGCGTCAAACACCCACTAAAACTGAGGTATCCGACCAAAAATTTCGTATTAAAAAACCATTATAGATGTATAGTGAGTTTAAAATTACAGAGAGTGGTAGTCTATGCTGTGAAAATAAAAGAGGTTTTTGCTCACAAAAAGATAATTAA
>JAINCR010000009.1 GCA_036574215.1 Caldisericaceae bacterium | reverse complement strand
AAGAAGATTTTTTGGATAGCTTTATAAGAATCAATTACGAACTTGCTACCGCAAAAAGAGAGTTATTTTTTATTGTTGGTGAAGAACAACTGATCAATGAGATAAAAGAGCATATTGAAAGCATTATCGATGATGTTGACAGCAAAAAAAAGCCTTACACTTATCTTACCTTACATTTTTTCTTGGGAGAAGTATACTTCTATCTTAAAGATAAAGAAAACGCAATAAAAGAGTATGAAATTTCTTACAATACAGCCGTAAACTTCGATAAAGAGCTTGCTTCAAATTTGTTAGAGGTTTTAAACAAGATTAAAGAGATATGATTGAAAAAATTGGAAGCCTAATAAAATCGGTAAAAAACATTGCAGTCTTAAGTGGGGCAGGCATTTCGGTTAACGCAGGTATTCCTGATTTCAGAGGAAAGCAAGGTATATACACGCTTAAGAAGTTTTCTCCCGATATTTTTGATATCAATTATTTTTTTGAAAATCCAAAACCTTTTTATGATTTTGTTAGAGACTTTTATCCAATTTTAGAGCATGCTCAACCAACATTTACCCACAGGTTTCTTACGGATCTTGAGCAGTCGCACTCCGTGTGCATTATTACCCAAAACATTGACTTACTCCACGAGAAAGCAAACTCTAAAAATATTATTTACCTTCACGGGAATGTAAAAGACTCTTACTGCACTAATTGCGGTAAGTATTTCTCATTAGAAGAGACGAAAAAGTTTATTTTTGATAGTGTTATCCCTCGATGTGATGAGTGTGGGGGAATAATAAAACCTAACATAGTATTTTTTGGTGAGAGTGTAATTGATTTTGACAAAGCAGTAAAGTGTGTAAGTGATTCTGAAATGTTTTTTGCATTAGGCACTTCTTTTGAGGTATATCCTGCTAATATGCTTTTGGAATACGCAAAAGGATACAAAATCCTTGTGAATAAAGACAAAACTCAGTTCGATAAATTTTTTGATTATGTATTCCATGAAGACCTTGATGAATTTTTCAAAAAACTTTCAAGTGTTTTATAGAAAGGAGGTAAAAAATGAGTAAAATTTTATACCTTGGACATTCTGCTACCCTTATCTTAAAAGAATCAGGAAATATAGTTATAGACCCTTTTTTAGATAACAACCCTTTAAGCCCAATGAAAAGTAAAGACGTAAAGGCTAAATACATTCTCATAACACACGGACACGAAGACCACTTAGGCGACACTGTTTCTATTGCAAAAGAAAATAACTCAACAGTTATTACAAATTTTGAACTTGGAGTCCACATTAAAAAACTCGGTGTTGAAGATGTTGTAATGATGAACATTGGGGGAACTTATCGAGCAGATGATTTTTCCGTCAAAATGGTATTTGCACTACACAGTTCTTCTTATGAAGTGCAAGGCAACCTATTTTACGGAGGGGCACCTGCTGGCTTTGTTGTAAAATTACAAGACCTAACAATTTACCATGCAGGTGATACAGGACTTTTTATGGATATGTCCCTTATAGGAAGTGAAAATACGATTGACGTTGCCCTTCTTCCCATAGGTGGTTTTTACACAATGGATATTGATGATGCAGTTTTTGCAGTAAAGTTATTACATCCTAAGTATGTTATACCAATCCACTACAACACATGGGATGAGATTAAAGTTAACGTTGAAGAATTTAAAGAGCGTCTGGAAAAAGAAACTCGCTCAACATGTATTGCCTTAAAACCGGGTGAAGGTTTTTAAAAATAAATGGAACAAAATATAAACTTAGCGTATCTAATTAATGGAGGTGAAAAACAAAATGAAAAAAATTTTAATAGTAATTTTAGGAATTTTATTACTTTTTGTAAACTTAGGAAGTATTAAAGGAAAATCAATGCTTCAAGGTAAGGCTTCAATGCTTCAAGGTAAGGTTGTTACCGACAAAAACGAATACGCACCAAACGAAACAGTAAAGTTTCTTTATGTTGTTACAAACCCCACAGCAAGTGCTGTTACTTTAACATTCAACACAACTCAAATCTACAACTTTGTTATTATGAAAGACAATAAAATCATCTTTAATTGGGGCATAAATATGATGTTTGCTCAAGTGATTACAAAATTTACCATACCTGCAAATGGAAGTAAAGCATTTTCTATCTTGTGGGATATGATTGATTTAAAAGGAAACAAAGTCCAGGAAGGAACATATACTGTCAAATTCTACCTAGTTAACAACAACGGGGCTGAAGCGCAAACAACATTCACGATTGGCAAAAGTAGCGAATCAAATGCAGTATTTCCTGATGTAACCGATTACTATATCTCAAAATATTTAAAAGTCCTAGTTGATAAAGGAATAGTTAAAGGATACCCAGACCACACTTTCGGTGCAACAAGAAATTTAACAAGGGCAGAGGCAACCGTCCTCATACTAAGAGCACTGAATATTGAACCACAAAATTTTAAAATTTCAAGCTTTGAGGATGTGCCTGTAAGTCATTGGGCTCACAATTACATAGAAGAGGGTGTAAAAAGAAATATCATAAAAGGGGTTGGCAACAACTTATTTGCTCCATCAAAAAATATCACACGTGGAGAGTTTGTAACAATTCTTATGCGCGCTCTTTCCTTAACTAACGAAAACGCTGTCTCTATTTTTGTTGATGTGCCGTATAATTATTTTGGCTATAGGGAAATTGCCACTGCTTTTAATTTAAATATCGTCCAAGGAAGTGTTGAGAATAACAATTTGAAATTTTATCCAAATGACCCAATAAAAAGAGTCGATGCCGTGCTTATGCTTGCAAGGGCAATGGATGTAAAACAGTAAGGAGGTTAAAATGTTTATTGCTGATGAAAACAAGATTAAAGAAGGACTCACTACAGACATCTACTTTGTAAGAACTGAAGAAATTTTGAAGAAAAGGGGTATTGACAACCGTGTTGTTGCAGACTTCACCATACAAGGTATGAAATACCCGTGGGGTGTTTTTGTAGGGATTCCAGAAGTTGTTGAAGTGCTTAAAGGAAAAAAGGTAAGTTTATATGCTCTTGAAGAAGGAAGCATCTTTACATCAAGAGATATAAACGGCTACCCTGTGCCTGTAATGATAATCGAGGGACCTTATCTTGAGTTTGCACGTTTTGAAACTCCGATTCTTGGGTTCATATGTGAAGCCTCAGGTATTGCAACAAAGGCTGCAAGAATGAGAAAAATTGCGAAAGATAAAAACATCCTTTCTTTTGGCATAAGAAGGATGCATCCTGCAATAGCACCAATGATTGATAGATCTGCCTATATTGGTGGTTGTAATGGGGTATCAAGCTTAATCGGGGCAGAGACCATTGGAAAGAAACCTACAGGCACCATCCCACATGCACTCATTATTAACATGGGAGGAATTGTTGAAGCAGTAAAGGCTTTTGATGAGATTATTGATCCAAGCGTTCCAAGATTAGCACTTGTAGATACCTTCCAAGATGAAAAGTTTGAAGCTCTTCTTGCCGCACAAAAACTTGGAGAAAAACTCTACGGTGTAAGACTTGACACACCATCTTCACGAAGAGGTTCAATTCTTGATATTGCAAGAGAAGTGCGGTGGGAACTTGATTTAAGAGGTTTCAAACACGTAAAAATCTTAATTTCTGGCGGTATTGATGAGGATTCGTTAAAGAAACTTGTCGAATCAAATGTCGTTGATGGATTTGGGATTGGCACATCAATCTCAAATGCAGACACTATAGATTTTGCAATGGATATTGTGGAAGTAAACGGAAAACCTATAGCAAAACGAGGAAAGTATTCGGGAAGAAAGAAAGTTTTTAGGTCGTTTAAAGATGGTAAAGTCCTATATGAAGTAAAAAAAGCAGATGAGAAAGGAAATGGTGTTGAAGCCTTAGTGCCTTTAATTGTTGATGGAGAAGTCGTTTACAAAGAGAAGTCACCCGATGAAATAAGAGAATACGTATTAAGTCAATTAGAAAAAATTGAAGAGGTGTAATGATTGATAACTCAATACCACTTGCAGTAAGAGTGCGTCCCAAAACATTAGAGGAATTTGTTGGGCAAAGACATCTTTTGGGGCCTTACGGCCCTCTATTTAATATGTATAAAAGTGGAAAAATTTCATCATTTCTTATTTGGGGACCACCAGGAAGTGGAAAAACAACCATTGCAGAGATTTTTACACAGAATAAAAAACATATCACAATTTCTGCAACTACGGAACATATAAAAGAGGTAAGAAAGATTTTAAAAGATTTAACAAAAGAGAGCCTTTTTGAACCGTCTATACCTATTGTAATAGTTGACGAGATACAGCACTTTAACAGAAAAGAGCAAGATGCCTTCTTAACGTTTATAGAAGAAGGAAAAATAACTCTTATTGCACTTACTACAGAAAACCCTTCTTTCTACATTAATAATGCGCTTCTCTCAAGGCTCGCTGTTTTTGTATTCAATAAACTCACAGAAGAAGAAATTAAAACAATACTTGAAAATGCCATTAAGAAAGACGAAAACTTAAGACAACTCAAGTTTGAGAATGACTTAATTGATTATATTGCAAAACTATCCGATGGTGATGCAAGAAAGGCTTTAAATATCCTTGAGAACATTGTAAAGAATGTAAAAGGCCAAACAATAACTTTAGAAGAGGCAAAAGATTTTACTCAAATTACACTCTCCTATGGAAAAGAACAACATTACGATTTAATCTCTGCTTTTATAAAAAGTATGCGTGGATCAGACCCAGATGCAGCTATCTACTACATGTATAGGATGATTGAAGGAGGCGATGACCCTCTTTACATAGCAAGAAGGTTGATCCGTTTTGCTTCTGAAGACATCGGCTTAAAAGACCCAATGGCACTTGTTGTTGCAACAACTGCCTTTCAAGCATTTTCAATGATAGGACCACCCGAGGGGTATCTTGTGCTTGCAGAGGCATGCGTTTATCTATCAAAGGCTCCAAAGGATAATTCACTTTACTTAGCTGAACTTGAAGTAAGGAATGTTATTGAAGAAACAGGTTCACTTCCAGTGTCTCTTAAATTAAGAAACCCTGTAACAGACTTAATGAAAAAATTGGGATACGGAAAAGATTATAAATATCCACACGATTTTAAAGACCACATAGTTGAAGGGGAAACATACTTACCAGAAAAAATTAAAGGTAAGAAATTTTTAAAGTGAATTCCTAATAGGACGTCTTTACGAGCCGAAGTCCCACACTTAGCTGTTCTTTCAAGGCGCCTCTTTTTGGTCTTCTGAGGCAAAGTCCTCCCACTTGGTTATTCTGACAAGGCGAAACCCCGTCCGTCATTCCGAGCATATTCGCTTTGCTCGGAGTAAACTCTACGAGTAATATTGCATTTTTATACTACCTTTGGTGTTATTCTAACGAGGCGTCTTTTGCCGAGGAAGAATCTCGTCGTTTTACATTCGAGGGGGTGAAAGTCCCCCCTCGATACTCCCCCAAAGAATGAGATCCTTCGCTATCGCTCAGGATGACATAGTGGATGTCATTCTGCACTCTTTTCCTTGACGAAGTCAAGTGGCGTAAGCCCGAAGAATCTTTCTGTTTATTACTTTTGGTGTTTGGGGGAGTCTTGAGGGGGTGTCTTTTACCCCCTCAACTTCAAGATCCTTCGCTATCGCTCAGGATGACAAAGAAAAAGGGAATCATGATGACCAGGAAAAGGGAATCAGGATGACCAGGAAAAGGGAATCATGATGACCAGGAAAAGGGAATCAGGATGACAAGGAAGGTCGCTCAGGATGACAAGGGAAGAAGGTTCAGGATGACAAGGAAGGTCGCTCAGGATGACAAGGGAAGAAGGTTCAGGATGACAAGGAAAAAGGGCTCAGGATGACAAGAAAAGTCGGTCAGGATGATTAGAAGGGAAACACTTAAGATGAACATAGTTCAGGGTGGTATTAATTGTTTTAGGGTAGGAGTTTTATAAAAGAATTTTTAAAATGGACCTATACTAACTTTAGGGAGACTGCTTTTGATATTCCGTCTTCTTCCATTGTGATGCCGTAAAGAATATCACCTTTTTCCATTGTTTGTTTATTGTGCGTAATGATAATGAACTGTGATTTTTTTGAAAATTTCTCGATTAAATTACCAAATTTATAAACATTTTCATCATCGTAAGAAGCATCTATTTCATCGAGCACGTAGAATGGTGATGGGTTTACCTCAAAAATGGCAAAAAGAAACGCAAGGGCAACAAGTGATTTTTCTCCTCCAGAAAGCATATTTAAAGGTTGCTTTCTTTTGAAAGGAAGCCTAACTACCATTTCTACACCTTTTACTTCCCCGTTATCGTCGTATATCTTTTCTAAATCTGCTTCTCCTGAGCCAAAAATACTTAAAAAAATGTTTTGGAAGTGTTTTTTCAGATCTTCAAAAGTTTTATCAAAGGTATTTTTGATTTTTGTATCAATTTCTTTTACGTATTTTTGAAGTTCTTTTTTTGAAGTTGCAACATCCTCATAGGCAGATTTCTTTTCCTCAAATGAAGTTTTTAAAGCCTCTTCTCTTTCAACCGATGTAAAATCAAGGGGGGTTAGTGTTTCTAATTCCTTTTTTAATTTTAATATGTTTATTTTTAATGCTTCCTCATCAATTTCATAATCTAATTCATAGACTCTTAACCCTTTTTCTTTTGCCTCGTTAATGAGATTTTCAAGATTCGTTTCTTCTCTTGCAATGTTAATTTCTATTCTTTGAAGTATGTCTCTAAAAGATTCCTTCATCTCAGTATGCTCTTCAATTTTGGCTGAGATATTTTTTATTAAGTTTTCAATTTCAGTAAAACTTCCCTTTTTTTCTTCTAACTCTTTCGAAAAATGTAAAATATCAAGTTCTAAAGCGTTTAATTTATCAATAAGGCCTTTTAAAGCGCTTTCTTTTTCGTTTATCAATTTCTCAATGTTTTGTTTTTCTTTCTCGATTTCTTCTAAATCCCTATCGATGTTTGTGGTGCGCCTTCTTTTTTCATCAATTTCTCGGGTGGCGTTCTCTAATCTTAACTCCAATTCCTTTTCTCTTAATTTCAGGTTTGAAATTGTGTCTCTTAGCGTTTCAACTAACTTTCTTGCCGAAGATAACTTTTCATCATCAAATGAAATGTATTTTGACATAAGTTCTTCTAAATCAGTCTTTAGTTTAGAAACTATTTCTGTTTTTTCTTCTATCGTTTGCTTATAATTTTCGATTTCACTTAACAAGTTTGTTTTTTCTCTTTTTTTTCGATCGGTTTCGTTTGCCTTCTCTATATCCGTTAGAATTTCTTCTTTCTCTTTTTCAAGTGTGAGAATTTCTTCTTTTAAAACATTCATTGAATTTGCAATGTTTTCACTTTCTTCACGTAAGGACTTGTATTCGTTTTCAATTTGCAAGTTTAAGCCGCGTTTTTTTTCCACTTCAAAGGGAGAAAGCACCACGTAGCCATCTTCTGTAATGATTTCTCTTATGTAGACTTTATTAAAATTCTCTCTAAATACCTTAAGTGCACTTTCAAGGTTTTTTGCAAGATATATGCCGTATAGGAATTTGTTATTTTCCTTAAAAAAATTAGAAATAGGTATTAAATTATCGATACTGGTATTTTCAATGTTAAATTGAGTATCTAAGAAAAATCTTTCTCCATCTTTTGCTTTTATTTCTTCGATACTATTCACTATAATACCTTCAAAGTAATCTTTCAAACCAAAAATGTTTTTATCAACCTTAAGATAATAACCCAAACTATTTTCTTTAAAAGAGGGGATTCTAAAAGCGTCAATTTCTTTTTTAAGCGTTTTTAATTGGAAGCCTATTACAGCGTGCTTTTTGTCTATATCTATAAGTTCTTCATTTTTTTGCGAAATTTCACTCTCGATATCTCTTAATTGGCTTTTAAGAGCGAGGGTATCGTATTCCTCTAAATTTTCGTAGAGTTTTAGTTTTTTATTGATCTCCTCAATTTTGAGTTTGGCAAGTTCTATTTCTTTTTCAAAACTTGCAATCAGTTTTTCAAGTTTAACCCTTTTACTCTGTTTTTCAGATAAAAGTTGTTTAAACTCTTCAAACTCTTTTTCAAGGGGGATGAGAGCATCTAATTTTTCTTTTAGTTTTGTTTCAGATTGCGTTAGTTGAGCTTTTACTATGTTTTGTTCGTTTTCAAGTTTTTCAATATTTTTTTCAATCTCTTTTGTATCAAATAGAATATAGTTTTTTGTTTTTTCAAGTTTTTCTTTTCTTAGGTTTAGTTCTGTAAGTTCGTTTTTCTTTAAGTCGATGAAATTATTATAAGAGTCAATTAGATTTAACAATTTTGTTTTTTCGAGGATTAGACTTTCTTTCTTTTCTTTTAAGTCTTCTAATTCCTTTTGTTTAAGAGTAAATTCCTTGTAATTGTCTTCGTATGCCTTTTTTAGGTCTAAAAGTTTCTCAACAATACTACCTTCTTCTTTCTTTTTTTCTTCTAAGCCAATGTTAAGCATTTCGAGTTTCTCTTTTACCTTTTCAATTCTGTAGTTTAAAAGTTTTTCTTCTGCTTTTTTCAAGTCAGATTGCAAAGCATAGTATATATGAACCTTTTTTGCCTCTGCAAGCACTTTTTCGTATTCTTCTTTAGCAACTTTAAATAGGGAATAGACTTTTAGAAGATTTTCTTCTGCTTCCAAAAGGTTTTTTTCTGCTTCTTCCTTTTTCTTCCTTAAGTCAAGAATTCCCGAAACCCCATCGATGATATTCTTCTTTTCTTCGGGCTTTGCAAGGAGGATCTCTTCAATTCTTCCCTGTCCCACAATTGCATGGTTGATGCCGAAGATATTTGCCTTTTTAAAAATCTCGAATACATTTTCTTTTCCTGTTTCTTCTCCATTTACAAAATACCTTGTGCCTTTATCTCTTACTATTCTTCTTTCAATGATTACCCTAGGAGTTTTAATGGGAAGAGTCCTATCTTCATTATTGAGAATGATTTTTACCGAGGCAACATTCATTGGAGCCTTGGTTGCTGAGCCAGAAAAAATTAGATCACTTGATACTCCTGCTCTTAGTAAGTTAAGTTTATTCTCGCCAAATGCAAAACGTATTGCATCAACAATGTTGCTTTTGCCCGATCCATTTGGGCCTACAATACAGGTGATGCCCTTTGAAAGGACAAATTTAGTATTTTTTACAAAAGTTTTGAAACCAAAAATCTCTATACTTTCAATAAACATCTATTAAAAACCTGAAATAACGCCATCGTTATCAATATTAAGTCTATTTGCAATAGGTTCTTTGGGTAGTCCTGGCATGGTGTTTATGCTACCAAGAATAGGGACAATAAAGTTAGCGCCTGCAAGTGCTCTAACCTCGTTTACCGTAACTAAAAAATTCTCCTTTCTTCCTACAATTTTTGGATTATCTGTTAAAGAAGTTTGCGTTTTTGCCATACAAATAAAGGTATTGTCAAGATTAATTTTTGCAATGTCCTTCAAGTCTTTTTCTGCGGTATCGCTATACACTACATCTTTTGCTCCATACATTGTAGTTGCAATCTTATAGATTTTTTCTTTAACTGGTTCGTTTAATTCGTAAAGAAACTTGGGCTTTGTAGGTGAAGCAATTTCTGCCACTATCTTTGCAAGTTCTTCGCCACCTAAACCACCTCTTTCGTATACTTCTGATAAGGCAAATTTTACACCTGCTTTATCAAGCAGTGATTTTAAGAGATTAATTTCTTTCTCTGTGTCTTTATAGAATTTGTTAATTGCAACAACTACATTTAAACCAAAACTTTGCATGTTTTCGATGTGCTTTTTGAGATTTTCAAAGCCTTTGCTGATTGCTTCTAAATTTTCGATTTCCTCACCTAATTTTTGCCCTCCGTGGTATTTGAGTGCTCTAATTGAAGCAACAATCACCACTAAAGAAACTTCGAAATTCCCAATTCTTGAAACGATATCCATAAATTTTTCTCCACCAAGGTCTGTGCCAAAGCCTCCTTCAACAACTACGTAATCTGCGTATTGTTGGGCAAGTGAAATTGAAATAACCGAAGCAGTTCCGTGTGCAATATTTGCAAAAGGTCCTGTATGCACAAAAACAGGGTTATTTTCAAGGGTTTGCACTAAATTTGGGTTAATGGCATTTCTTAGGATTACTGCCATTGCACCAACTCCTTTTAGATCCCTTGCAAAAACGGGTTGTTTGTCGTATGTGAAACCAACAAAAATATTTGATAAACGTTTTTTAAGTTCCTCAATGTCAAAAGATAACCCAAGGATTGCCATAATTTCTGATGCGGTTGTTATTTTAAAATGCTCTTCTCTTATAACTCCGTTTCCTTCTCCCAATCCGATGATGATGTCCCTTAGGGCTCTTTCGTTCATATCCATAACTCGTGAAAATTTAATTCTTTTAGGGTCAAGGTTAAGAGGGTTCCCTTGATGTAGGTTGTTATCTATGAGGGCAGATAGTAAGTTGTTTGCATATTCTACTGCAGGGAAATCTCCTGTAAAGAGGAAGTTAATATCTTCTATTGGTGCAACCTGTGCAAAGCCTCCGCCTGTTGCCCCTCCTTTTACGCCAAAAATGGGACCTAAAGATGGTTGCCTTAGTACCCCAATTGCTTTGTATCCTACAAGATTTAAAGCATCAGTAAGTCCAATGGTTGTTGTTGTTTTACCTTCACCATATGGAGTAGGAGTCATCGCAGAAACAAAAATCAGTTTTCCTTTTGTTCTATCAATGGATTTTAAAAGCCTGTGGTCAACTTTTGCTACGTATTTACCGTAGAGTGTAAGACTTTCTAAAGGTAAATTAAGGCGTTCTGCAATTTTTTCAATTGGTTGTAGTTTTGCGTTTTTTGAAATTTCGTAATCGTTCATCTTTATACCCCCTTAATTTTTTTAATAATATTAACAAATTCTTCAAAACTTGCAAATAGCCTTTTTAAACTGTTTAAGGCCCTTCTTCTTGTGTTTTCATCTATCTTTTTTTGTTGACCTAAAAAGGGTTTATTTCCTTGTCTTACTTTTATAAGCCTTGTAAATTCTCTATAGTACATTAGGGCATCGCTCAAGGCAGATATTCCAGTATTTAACAAATTCTGTGTAATTCTATCTAAAAAGTAGTACATCCCAAGGGTATACGTATAAATGCCGTAATAAAATGAGAACTGTTCAATAAAAGACTCTGTAATGTTTGTTAGCTTGTCTCCGTTAAAGTTGGAAAAATCTTTTATAAACTCCATTAAACCAGTTAAACCTTCGTAATGATTTGTATTTGATATAGCAAGTGTAAAGTTATTTATAAACTCTTCTTTTATTTTTTTGAATTTATCTTTTGTATAGAGGTCTTTTCGCTCAACTTGGGTTGTTTCTAGAATTAGAAATTTTGTGTTATTTTTAAGAATGTCTTCCGTTGTGTATTCAAACCGTTCAAGGCCCTTTTCAACTAAAAAAGTGTTTGTGAGGTTCTGGATTACCAATAAGCCTTCAGGAAAAGTAATAAAAGGTGTGTTGTTTTCGCTTGTAAATTCAATTTCTTTAAGTTCAAATTGTAGGTGATCTTTCAGGTTGGTTTTAATGGATGCTAAATTTAAAAAAACAAAAGGATTTTCACTATTGTAGATGAAGTTCAAGGATAGCCCAGAGAAAACGGAGAGTTCATGTATGAGGATTGGAATGTTTTTCAAAAGAATTAGTTTTTCCAAGGCAATAAGTAAATTGCTTTCTTCTAAATTTTGCACAGTTTTTAGTTGAGTTAAAATTTCATCGTAGTCCATTGGTTAAATTATTGCGCTCATCTTGCAATTGGGTGATTCCACTTTTAGGTGCAATCCTCAAAGAGCAGAAAATAATTTTAAGGAGCAATCACCCATAGCCTATTATAGCACAAATAATATTTTCTTCACTGTTATGCACTTCACTTATTTATTATCTTTTTAGTAATTCTGAGTTTAACTTCATCCTTGTGAGGTAAAGCCCACTTCGTCATCCTAACGAGGTACCCCTATGGTGTAATTCTGAACGCATTTGCTTTGCTCAGTGTAAACTCCGTGAAGAATCTTCCTGTTTTACATTCGATGGGGTATTACCCTCAACTTAAGGAAGAATCTCATTCGTTTATGTTTTTTAGTATTTGGGGGAGTTTTGATGGGGTGGTGTTTACCCTCTCAACTTCAAGATCCTTCGCTATCGCTCAGGATGACACCCTACTTCGTCATTCTGACGAGCGAACGAAGTGAGCGAGGAAGAATCTCATCTTTCATTCGAGGGAGTGCCTTTGTGGTGTCATTCTAAGAGCGTAAGAAATAAAGAATCTCATCCTTTACTCGAGGGGGTGGAATAATCCCCTTCGATACTCTTCCAAAGAATGAGATCCTTCGTCGCTATCGATCCACTTGACTTCGTCAAGGAAAAGAGTGCAGGATGATAAGGAAAAAATGTTTAGGATGACTCCAAAGAGTCATTCTGAGGAGGCGTCTTTTTGCCGACGAAGAATCTCCTCCGTTCATCCTATGTTGTCATTCTGAACGAAGTGAAGAATCTCATCCGTTGAAACTCCAATATTTTTTTATTTTAGTCTATCCTTATAATTGAAATATGGGTAAGAAAAACTATTATGTTTACATTCTCACAAATAAGTTTAACACCGTGTTATATACTGGAATAACAAATAACCTTAAGCGTAGAGTGTATGAACATAAGAAT
>JAINCR010000008.1 GCA_036574215.1 Caldisericaceae bacterium | reverse complement strand
GGAGCATATTTCTTTTTATTCGCTTATGCTTGAAAGAGGCACACCTCTATATAAAGCAAGACATCATTACGCTTTTGTTGATGATTCTGTATGGCTTAAAGAATACTTTTTAGGTAAGAAAATGTTTACTCAAGATGGCTTTGTCCATTATGAAATTTCAAATTTTGCAAAACCAGGTTTTTTCTCTTTACACAACCTCAAATATTGGGAGAGTTTTCCTTATATAGGGTTTGGTGTATCTTCCGGTAGTTTTTTAAATAACAGAAGAAGTGTAAATGTAATGAATCTTAAAAGTTATTTTGCAAAGTTAGACCAAGGGGAATTACCTATTTCATTTACAAAGAGGCTAAACGGAAAGGCACTAAAATCAGATTATCTATTTATGAAGTTTAGATTACTTAAAGGTGTGAGCTTAACGGAATACTATCAAAGATTTGGGAGTTTTCTTGAAAAAGATTTTGCAGTTGAATTAGAAAAATTAAAAAACTCAAAACTAATAAAACAAACTAAAGATAGGCTAATTCTTACCTCTTTAGGTCTTCGCTTTGTAAATGTTGTTTTGAAAGAGTTTATTTAACCTTTTTATTGTAAGGCTTGCGATTTTTGACTTTTTAGTAAAAATGGATGTGAAATATGAAATGATCTCTACAAAAAGATTGAAGTAATCCTCATTGATGCTTTAAAATCAGGGGAAGATGTAGAGGAAACAATTGAGAAGAAACCATTTGAAGTTCATTAATATAAGGGAAAATCCAAGTTCTCATACACTTATAAATTCTCTTTAAGAATCACATTGAGCATAAGCTCACAAGAAGACCAAAATAAGTTTAGACCTCATATGGGTTTAAATGGGCTTACTCCTTACGAGAAATTAAAAGAACTGCAAGGAGGAAGACTTTCAAAAGACTTTAATGTTACTAACATTCTTACTCTTGACAAAATTTTTAATTTTGGTATAAGTAAAAATGATGACAAAAAGTTTTACAGTCACCCAATTTAGGGAACACTACAAAAATTTTAAGATAAGTAAAAATACTCTAGAGCATTCATTGTCTAATAAAGAAAGAAATTTAGTTTTTCTATGAATTGTTTTTAGTAGCTTCTATCTCCAAAAGCTTAGACAAAAGTGCCAAAGGAGAAATACGATGAGAAATAAACTACGAATCATAGAAACTCTCGTTGTAATAGGAATGGTCCTTATGGGAGCATGT
>JAINCR010000007.1 GCA_036574215.1 Caldisericaceae bacterium | reverse complement strand
AAATTCAACAAGCGAAATTTTAGTAAAGAAGCCAATATTAAATATAACAAAGACAGCAAACGTCTCAGAGGTCAGCGTAAACAGGGGAGAAACAATCGCAGATACAGTTAAATTTACAATAACAGTCAAGAATTTACAAAACAATACAGCAAAGGCATACAATGTCACAATCTATGATAGATTCCCAACGAGATACCTAAATATCACAAATGCTACAATTACATACAACGGAACAAATATTTCTATAGATGGAACAAAGCTTAGCGAAGATGAAAACTATACTTTATATAAGTGGGCTACAAACATAACACTCAATCCAGAAGAATCATTAAATTTAACAATAACTGCAAAAGCAAGATATGATAATTTAAGTTATGAGAAATTTGCTGATGTGACAAATTTTGCCAATGTAACAGCATATTACAAGAACGGTATACAAATAGAGGATGTTGAGAATATTCCAAACGACTTTAATGCGACAGACAATACATCATTAACATTAAAAGTCGTTAAGCGTCCTGAGCTTGGTTCATTAACGCAGTGGGGCAAAATGGGTGGTTCAAAGGATTCAATGTATAGAATCTCACCTTTATCCTTTGTTGTTGGGGATATAGACAACAATACTGTCATTACCATTACAATTTGTTCTGTAAGTGATCCAACTAATTGCACAAATATACTATTTAATGGCTCTGATTTCACATCTATACAAAACGATAAAAGAGGATTTGCTTCATTGATTGATTCACAAAACTTTTCAAGTGGCGATTATAATTTGTCAATTAATATTACTGACTCCTTTGGATATTCTTTCATAAAGAAGAACATACTATCATTTGTCGTTGATAAATCGCCGCCAAATATTTTAGATGTTAATTATGTTTGCATAGATCAGAAACTGAAATTTAATGTAACCGACCATACCTTACTCAATTCGAAGATAAAGGTAAATTATTCTGTCAATAATACATGGGAAAAAGCAAGTGTAGAATGTATCCAAACATCATTGTATTCATTGAATTGTAATGCAACACTTCCAAAGGTTTTAAAGGTTGACAAAACCAAATTTAATTACAGTATCTCTGCAGAGGACTTCTTTGGAAATAGCAAAGTAAATAGTGGTGAAATTACTGTAATGGGATGTGTTGAGGTGAAAGTTTCACCTCCAAGTGTGCCAAAGCCATCTGTAGGAGCGCCTCCATCACTACCACCAGCACCAACTCCGATAGTGGCGCCAACACCACCACCAGCAGCTCCGCCTGTACCACCACCAGCAGCACCACCACCAACACCACCACCAGCACCTCCAATACCACCAGCACCACCAGCGCCACCTGCAGCGAAGCCACCAGCACCACCGCCAGCACCAGCACCGCCAGCACCACCGCCAGCACCAGCACCACCTATTCCAGCAACAATTGCGGCAGCAATTGCGGCAGCGGTAGGGGCTAAGGTAGGTGCATCAGTAGGTGCAAAGATAGGTGCAAAACTTGGAGCAAAGATAGGAGCAAAAATCGGTGCAAAGATAGGAGCAAAAATCGGTGCAAAGATAGGAGCCA
>JAINCR010000006.1 GCA_036574215.1 Caldisericaceae bacterium | reverse complement strand
ACTTTTTTGCCCTTATTTCGCAAATTTTACAAATTTTTCAGTTGTCAAGGTTTATTTTACATCAATTTTTTAGCATCAGCACGAAGAAGCCTCTTTGCATATATATTATATGCACTTCGCAAAATTAACATACATCAAAAAGCTATCTAACACTGAACTAAAATAATCTTTTTACACTTAATACTATGTATATTATACCAAATTCTAAATTTTGCGAAAATGTTTTTTTTAATTTATACTTTTTCAATTGCAAAGTGTTTTTAAAATATTCTTTTAACGTAAATATTTACTTATTGTTATAATCCCTTGTTTATTTAAGAACTACTACGGCAAATTATTTATTATTCAAGTGTATAAAATAGCGCTATATTTAATAGAATATACATAATAGTTTTCTTTTGAATATTTTAATTATAAGGATAGACTAAAACAAAATAATGTTAGAGTTTAAGAAAAGAAGATTCTTTGCTAACACACGTAATGACAAAGCGGGACTTTTTTCGTAAGAAAGGCGATATTAGATTAAATTCCAAAACAAGATTTAGCCAATAATTCCTTAGACCTAATGAAAGATGAAACCTACGCTATACTCCATAGACTATTGTAATTTTTTTGAGTTTACCATCCCAATTGACTTCTGCCCCAAAATTCTCAAGGATAAAACGTAATGGCACCATTGTTCTTCCGTCCTTAATAAATGGAACAATTTTTGGGTTATCTTTATCAATAGGAACAGGGTTTCCATTGACTGAAGCAAGAGGGTTGCCTATAAAAAGTTCAATTACAGAATTTTTAAAAATGATGATAACTGAACCAGTGTTTTTCCAAACTACCTTTGCACCCAATGGTTCTACAACGTATCTAACTGGCACAAATGTTCTTCCATCAATGATAATTGGAGTTGTATCCATAGACATTTTTATGCCATTAATGTAAATAAAAGGAGAACCAATATAGAGTTCTATTTTCACATTTTTTACAGTTGTATCCGAAAACACAATTGGCCTAACTGAAAATACATTGGAAGGATCGGAAGCATTTTCCTTTTCATCAACTGCAATCACCCAGTAATAGTAGTTAATACCATACTCAAAGGGACCCGAATCTGTAAATGTGGTAGTAGTTGTATCTCCAACATATACAGAAGTTGTTATATCAGGTTGTGTGCTTCTAAAAATTTCATATCGCCTAATATCATAAGAGCCCTTCAAACTTTTAGAAAAAGAAAACTGCACTTTACCAACATTATTTTCGAGTTTAATGTTTGCAACCTTAGATGGCTTTACAAACGGAGGAAGAATTGTTAAAGTTATAGGTTTTGAAATAACACTTACACCTGCATCACTTTTTACATTTGAAAAACTCACCACTAACTTATAGTCTGTTTCTTTAATTGCCTTAAATGTTAGACTTATAATGGGTGTGTCATTTTTAAAATTCAGAAGATCAAAAGAAAAGTTTAAAGAATCATCATTTTCCGAAACATAGTTTGATTGATAATTAACAAACTCAAGATAATCCTTTGGATAGTCTATCTTAAAACTCAAAGAACTTACGGGCACATTGCTATTTAAAAACACATCAAAAAATAATTTATCATCTACTCTTACGGTGAAGTCATTTGGATTAGGCGTAAGATTTGCACCAATTAGTTCTACGTTTGATGTAAGTTTAATCGAATTTCTTACTCCATTATAGGAAAATGAAAAACTTCCACTATTTTTACCAATACTACCCCATCTTGCATCTGCAATTACCGTTATAACCTGTGAACCCACAATAGAGGATGGGAACAAGGAAAACATCTTTGAGTTAGAGAAAAGATACATTTGTGAATTCTTCTCAGGAGCAAAAACGGTAATATTTGTAAAACTTGCCTCATTACTTAAGAGATTTCCAAAATCAAAATCGCTAACGCTTGCTTGCGGTTGAATATTAGAATTTGCCTTTAATGAAGTAAAAATGTAATCAAAAGAAGAATAATTTATACTAAAAGAGGAAGTGTCGTAACCATCTTTTGTAAGAGTGATTGTGTGTTCACCCTGTGTAAGCGGCACAAATGCCCTTGTTGAAAGGTTAGTTATTGCACCATCAACTAATATAGAAGCGGTTGGATAAGAATCTAATATGATACCGTTTGAATCAATAAAATTTACAGAATAGGTTTTTGAATAAAAATAGGAAAAAGTTTCAGTTAAACTTTTTGATGAAGAAAAGGAAATATACACATCAATATCTACACTACCTAATGGTTTGAAATTTGGAAGGAATTTAAAACTTATCAATCCATTCTCATTACTGCCTTGGATAATCTCTTTTGAAAGGATGTTTAACCCATTTCGGTAAACAACATACATATATGGAATAAACAGATTAGAGTAATCCGTCTTGTAGTTGAGGTTGAGCGTATAGTTTGAAACTTCTAAATTAGTTGAATTTAAATCTTCTATATCAAAATCATCAAAAGTAAAACTTGTTAAAACTTTTTGGCCAAAAGAATTATCCTCGTTAAAAAACTCAAGGGTTGCTTGGTAAT
>JAINCR010000005.1 GCA_036574215.1 Caldisericaceae bacterium | reverse complement strand
ATAAAATTCTTGAGATTGATTCAACGCAGGCAACCCTTTCTTATGATAGCGCAAATACTTCATATGAATCCGCAAAGATTTCTTACGAATTGACACTTAAATCCAAAAAAGATCTTGAAAATAGTGTCATTCAAGCAGAAAATAATTTAAAATCCGCTAACGCCGCTCTTGAAGTTGCAAAGGAAAACTACAACCAAGTTAAAAAAAACCCAATCGCAACTGAATTACGAAAGAAGCAGGCAGAACAACAATTAACCCAAGCGGAAACATCTGTCTTGAATACAAAGATTGCTTTAGAGAATGCAAAAAGACAGTTAGATAACTTTAGTTTAAAGTTAAAACAAACACAAATCCAACTCGACTTAGCATTAAAGCAATTAAACCAAGCAAAGAACAATCTAAATGATTATGTAGTTAAATCACCCATTACAGGCGTTGTTTTAAGTTTGAATGCAAAAGAAAATTCGTTAATCCAAGTAGGTATGCCCATTGCCCTTATAGGTAATCCAAGAGCACTTATAGTAACTTCATATGCAGATGAGATTGATGTCCCAAAATTGAAAGTTGGTCAGAGTGTAAATGTTACTTTTGATACAATAAATAATTTGACCCTTACCGGGCGTATTTCTTTTATTGGATTTACAAAAGTAAACATCCAGGGAGGAAGTGCATACGTAGTAAAAGTAAAAATAGATAAAGATAACCCACAAATTCGAAGTGGAATGAGTGCAAATGTATCTATTATAGTAGCCTCCAAAACGCATGTGCTTGCTATCCCAATTTCTTCCATAACTACTCTTTCAGATGGAAGGACTTTTGTTGACAAAGTTGTTAACAATAAAATTAAAAGAGTTGAAGTAAAAATTGGTCTCTATGGAAATACTTATGCAGAGGTTTTAAGCGGTCTTAATGAAGGTGATAAGATACTCCTTGTGCCAGAACAAAATACTTACAACACTACATTTAATATTGAGGAATAGTTTATGAAATCTTTAATTAAAGCAGTGGATATTACAAAAAATTATAAACTTGGTGAGGTGACAATACCAGCCTTAAGAGGTGTATCTCTTGAAGTTAACGAAGGAGAGCTTGTTTCAATTATAGGACCATCTGGCTCTGGAAAATCAACATTGATGCATATTTTAGGATGCCTTGATTCACCAAGTGAAGGTAAGTATTTTTTAGATGGAGAGGATGTATCAAAACTATCCGACAGTGAACTTGCCTATATTAGAAACAAAAAAGTTGGCTTTGTATTTCAGACTTTTAATTTACTTCCCCATCTTACTGTGCTTGAAAATGTGCTTTTACCTGTGCAATACGGAAACGGAAACGACATAAGGAAGGCAAAAGATAAAGCAATTGAACTACTTGAGAAATTTGGTATCGTTCATAGGTTAAGAAATAGACCTACTCAACTATCTGGCGGAGAAATGCAAAGAGTTGCAATTGCAAGGGCTCTTATAAATAACCCACGTATTCTTTTTGCAGATGAACCTACAGGTAACCTTGACACGAAAACAGGACTTGAGATTTTAAAAATCTTTAAACAACTCCATAAAGAAGGTGTAACAGAAATAATCGTAACACACGACTTAAATATTACGAAGTTTACGGAGAGAATTATAAAAATTAGAGATGGGCTCATTGAGGAAGAAGAAGTTAACAAGACTGTTTATGATTTTGAGGAGGAAGGTATATGAAAGTTTTCAGAATAATGTTGATGGCGTTTGATTCACTCCGTTTAAACAGAATGAGGACTTTTCTATCAACTTTGGGTATTGTAGTTGGTGTTGCATCTTTAATCCTTATTACCTCATTCGGATACGGAGCACAAAAGAAAATTCTTGCAAGTATTAATAAGATTGGCTCAGATGAAATCATCATAACACCAGGAAAATTTACAGATATAAGAAGAGCTTTTTCTTCCATTGGAAGTAATATTACAAAGCCGTTAACCTATGAAGACATGGTTTTTCTTAAAAATCAAATCCAAGGAACACTTGCTACCCCTTCATTAACTACAGCAAGGACCACTGTTAAAGTTGAAGGAAACGAAATAAGTGTAAATGTTAATGGAGTAAGTGAGGACTTTTTAAAGGTTTTAGGCTACGATTTAAAGTTCGGAAGAAGTTTCTCTAAAACAGACATTAATGCTTATTCAAACTACGCGATCTTAGGTTCAAAAATCGCAGAAGATTTGTTCGGCGATGAGATACCTTTAGGGAAGAGCATTAAACTATTTAATACAAAGTTTTATGTGATAGGAGTCCTTACAGAACAAGGTGCTACAATGTTTGGAAGTATTGATAGAAATATCTTCATTCCTATCACGAAACTCATTGCAATTACAAGCACTAATTCGCTTCAAGCAATCTATCTAAAACCACCAAGCGGTATAAGTAAAGATGTTTTTATTGCTGTTGTAAAGACACTACTTATAGTAAGACATGGAATTGAAAATTTCACTATTGCCGATTTTGCTCAGTTTGCAAACCTTGCAAATACTGCAACTTCAATTCTTACCGTTGCTCTTGGAATAATAGGTTCAATAGCACTTATTGTTGGTGGAATTGGCATCATGAACATAATGCTTGCAACAGTAGCCGAGAGGACAAGAGAGATCGGTATTAGAAAAGCAATTGGAGCAAGTTCAAAGGATATTCTACTACAATTCTTATTCGAATCAGTTGTTATTACTTTTATTGGAGGAGGTATTGGCATATTACTCGGAATACTTGGCGCAAGGATTGGCAATTTTTTCTCTCCAACTGCTATAACCACAACATCTGTAGTTGTTGGCTTTTTAGTATCTATTTCTATTGGCATTTTCTTTGGGGTCTACCCTGCAATAAAAGCCTCGAAACTCAATCCAGTTGAAGCATTGCGTTATGAGTGATTAAATTTCCCTCTCCTTAGCTGTACTAAAGCAAAACCAAAGAAGAATTCCTCATTTTCCCCATAGTTATTCTGATGGCGTAAGAAGTGAAGAATCCAATCCACTTAGTCATTCCGAACAAGGTGAAGAGTCTCATCCGTTATTAGAGTGGGGTAAACCCCCTCGATACCCCCCAAAAAAAGGATGAGATCATTCACAAAAAAGCTCGGAATGACTGACTATACCGTCATTCTCACAAGCGAACACAGTGAGCGAGGAAGACTCTCCTCTTTTTATGTTTTTTTGTTATTCAGCGGAAGCCTCAAGGGAGTGTTATTCCTATCACAACAAAAACTTTTTAGAAGTTTTCCCTATTAAACCTTGCAAGATCACACGACAGACGAATTGACCTTACATAAGTATCTTTTACAGGGCAACGTCTAACAACATCATTACTGCAAAACCTAACAGCGCACCAACTGCAGAAAGATCAGTATCATTCCCTGTTTGAGATTCGGGTATGAGTTCTTCAACCACAACAAAAATCATTGCACCTGCTGCAAAAGAAAGTGCATACGGTAATATACGTGTAACAGTAAGTACTAAATACGCACCAATCACTCCGGCAATAGGCTCTACCACCCCAGATAGTTGACCATAGTTAAAAGCACGCCATCTCAAAAAACCTTCTCTTCGCAAGGGTATTGAAACTGCTGCTCCTTCTGGAAAATTTTGGATCCCTATACCAATTGCTAAAGCAATAGCGTTTATTAGTATTCCAATATCAGTAGTATTTGCTAACGCTCCAAAAGCAACACCAACGGCTAAACCTTCGGGTATATTATGAAGTGTAATTGCAAGAACTAAAAGTATGCTTCTTTGCCATGATGCTTTTATACCTTCTGCCTTATTGGTTGGTAATCCCATATGTAAATGAGGTATTACCTTATCAAAAATTAATAGAAATGCTCCACCTGATAAAAAGCCCACCAACGCGGGCACCCAAGGTAATGTGTTATTAATTTCCGCCATTTCAATTGCAGGTTTTAGTAACGACCAAAAACTTGCTGCAATCATAACTCCTGCTGCAAAACCAAGCATTGGGTTAAGGACCTTCTTGTTAATTGATTTAAAAAAGAAGACCATTGCTGAGCCTAAGGCTGTTAAAAGCCATGTAAATATTGTAGCAAACAATGCTAACAAAATAGGATTAAATTTTAATAATGCTTCCATATCTCACCTTTTAGTTAAAACCATTCAAAATAAACTTTTTATATTATAACCCATTTTATCGTTTTAAGATTACCACAAAAAACTCAAAGTTAACATAAACGAGTTTCTCTACAATAAAGTTTTTAAAGAATATAAACTCTTTTAAAAGGCTTAGTTGAACAAATAAATAAGAATAGCAATAATAAAAATAGTTATGTAAAGAAAAGACAAACCTATACTTACTATTGGAAGAAACCCAAGAGAAGCCCTTAGAATATTGAGTATATGCGCTACTTCATAAGTAAAATTAAAATTACAAGTAGCCAAATTATTGCTTTGATGTAGATATTGGCAAGAAGAATTTAAAAAAATCTATATTAGTCTTATTTTTCTTCTAAGAACTCTTCCTTTCCAAGAAGATTTACCTGCTACCGTTAAAAATATGGAAGCAAAGCCTATTATGGAATTAGTAAGGCATATCAACGGGTAGTAAAAGGGTGTTCTCCTTGAAAGCCTAAATTTTACTGAAGTTATAAACCAGATTAAAAACGTTGCCATAATTGAAAGAGTTGCAAAAATTTTCATTTGGGGATTATCAACAAATAATAACACATAAAAAGGAGCAAAAGTAATTATGAGCATCCATACCCAAACAAAAATAGAAGGAATTAGTCGCATACCAAATAGCGGAAAATAACTTTTAGATAACCCAAAAAAACTTTTTCTAAAATTTGTATACATTCTGCATGAAACCAATTGCGAAAGATTGAATATTTGAACTTTTAATCCATTTTTTCTTGCAATCTTAGCAAGCTCAAAATCCTCAACAACAGCACTTTTTACAGCTTGATGGCCGTTAACTTTCTTGTAAGATTCTATTCTGAACATCATGAACTGACCATTTGCAAACATAAAAAAATAAAAGTGCCTTGAAAGAAAACTTAGAAAAATTGGAAAAATTGATAAAATACTGAAATTTAGAAATGGCAAAGTAATTTTTTCTCCAAAGGTTATTGTTTCTTCTTTTGGGATACCAGATATAAAGTCAAGATTTCTATTTTGCATTTCACTAACCATTGTAGAGATTGCACTTTTATTAAGATAAGTATCCGAATCAACAAAAATGAGAATATCTCCCTTAGATTCAAGATAGAGTCTATGGCATGCCCAATTTTTACCTGTCCAACCTTCGGGGGGCTCTTCATTACCTTTTATGACTCTTAATCTTTCGTTATTCATCAATTCAAGTATTTGTGGAGTTCTATCAGAGGAATTATCATCTAATACAATTATTTCCATATTTTTATAATCCTGTAAAAATAAAGAATTTAAGCACTTTTCAATTGTTTCTTCTTCGTTTCTTACAGGCACAAGCACAGATACTTTTTTACCTTCATCTAATTTAACTTTCATTGGCTGTCTAATAATAATCGTGTTAATAATAGTATTTATTAGTTGGTATAGAATAAAAAGAAAAATACCTTCCATCTAAAAATTATCCCTATACTGCCCAAAGAGTAATAAAATCGAATTTATAACCGCAACACTTGTAAGCCTTAGATCGGAGTATTTAATACTTACAAAAACTACAAGCAGTATCGTTGAAATAACAACAATCATCTTGTCGGTTATCTTCTCTTTATAAAATTTTCTCAAGAATACGAAAAGAGTAAAAATTCCTCCTAAAAAAGTTGGCACTTCCCAGAGAGTGAGTGCCGACCATATTCCAAATGTTGTTGTAACACCTTTTCCTCCTTTAAATCTAAGAAAAGGAGTAAACATGTGTCCTAAAACTGGAGCAATTGCAATAAGAACTGACGGAATAAATGGAAGATTGTATTTACTAAAAATAAAACTAAGAGGTAAAACACCCTTAAGGTATTCAAAGAGAAGCGAAGGAAAACCTAATTTAAAGCCGACTGCTCTGAAACTGTTTGTTGGCCCTGGGTTTCTATCTTTTCCAAAATCCCTTATGTCTACTTTAAAAAAGATCTTACCAAGTAAGTAAGAAAAGGGGATTGAACCTATAAAAAAAGTAATTAAAAATAAAAAAACATACAACATTTTCTCTCCTAATTAGATTTCATACTTTAATGTAAATATTTTTCTATAACTATTTTAAATAATTTAGGAAAATTTCAAAATATTGATTTATTTTTTACGGAGCAATTCGGATACTTGACAAAAAAATTTTTTGCATATATAATTTCTTTAAATAAAGGGTTTCGACCTTATTCTTCCCACTGGGAAGTTTAAGGCGATAGGGTTTGCTGAGCAATCAACAAGCCTGCTGCTGCAAAGGAGCCCGGTAATAGGCTCCTATTTTTAATTAAGGGGCAAAAAATTAAACTCAAAGGAGGTAAAGCTATGCTTGGTGGTTACATGGGAAAAATCCTCAGAGTAAATCTTACTACGGGCAAAATCTCCGAGGAACCTATTAACGAAGAGATTGCAAGGAAGTTTATTGGTGCAAGAGGTTATGCTGCAAAAATTATTTTTGATGAAGTGCCTCCCGATGCTGATCCTCTTGGAAGTGAAAACAAACTCATTTTTGCAACTGGCCCACTTACCTTAACAACAGCCCCTACTGGAGGACGTTACGATGTTGTAACAAAAAGCCCATTAAATGGTGTAATTGCTGCATCAAATTCTGGTGGATTCTTTGGCCCTGAACTAAAAAAAGCTGGATACGATTTCTTAATTGTCGAAGGAAAATCCGATAAACCTGTGTATCTGTGGATAACAGATGATAAGGTAGAAATAAGAGATGCAACCCATCTTTGGGGACATGATACTCATTACACGACTGACACGATTCTCTCAGAATTAGGAGACAAAAACATTAAAGTTGCATGCATCGGTCCTGCAGGTGAGAATCTTGTAAAATTTGCCTGTGTTATTAACGATAAGGCAAGAGCAGCTGGTAGAACTGGTGTTGGTGCTGTAATGGGTTCAAAGATGCTTAAAGCTGTTGCAGCAAAGGGAAGTAAAAAAGTAGAGATAAAAAATCAAGAAGCTTTTAGAGAAGCTCTAAAGGTAGCTATGGATAAGATTAAAACAAACGGTGTAACATCTCAAGGACTTCCAACTTACGGCACAATGGTTTTGAATCACATCATCGATGAGCATGGACTTTATCCTACAAATAACTTTCAAAAAGGCACTTTTGAGAAAGTTGATAACGTCTCTGGTGAAAAATTAAAAGAGACATACCTTGTGCGTAATAAGGCCTGTTTTGCTTGCCCAATCGCCTGTGGAAGAGTTACTAAACTTCCAGATATGGAAGAGGAAATTGAAGGACCAGAGTATGAAACAAGTTGGGCTTTTAGTGCAGATTGTGGTATTGATGACCTTGTTGCCGTTATAAAAGCAAACGATGCTTGTAATAAATTAGGTCTTGATACTATATCAACAGGGACAACAATTGCCACTGCAATGGAGTTTTATGAAAAAGGATTTTTGAAAAAAGAAAACCTTGGCGATGCTATAGAGCCCAAATTTGGTAATACCGAAACTATACTTGTTTATCCAGAATTAATTGCCAAAAGAATTGGTATAGGTGATGAACTTGCAGAAGGTTCTTACAATTTTGCTTCTAAATACGGTCATCCTGAACTTTCAATGAGTGTAAAAAAGCAAGAATTACCTGCATATGATCCAAGAGGAGCCCAAGGACATGCACTTGAATATGCAACTGCAAACCGTGGTGGTTGCCACGTAAGAGGATATCTGATTTCACCAGAAATTTTGGGTATCCCAGAGAAACTTGACCCATTTGTAGTAGAAGGTAAAGGAACATGGGTAAAGATATTCCAAGATTTAACAGCAGTAATTGATTCAGAAGGATTGTGTCTATTTACTTCGTTTGCTCTTGGAGTAGAAGATTATACAAATCTACTTGCAGCAGCGACTGGCTTTGAATACACAGTTGAAGAAGTTATGAGAGCAGGAGAAAGAATATGGAATTTAGAAAAACTTTGGAATATAAAGATTGGTATGAGTAAAAAGGATGACTATCTACCACCAAGATTTATGAATGAGCCTCTTCCAGATGGCGGATCAAAAGGACAAATTGTTCATATTGAAGAGCTTCTAACTGATTACTATAAAGAAAGAGGTTGGAGTAACGAAGGAATACCTACAGAGGAAAAAGTTAAAGAGTTAGGACTATAAAAAATCTATTTTAATCTAAAAGGCCTGCTTTTTGCGGGCCTTTTTATAAAAGGAAAACGAAAATGAGCGAAGATAAACTTATATTCAAAAACTACGAAGTAGTCCTTAAAGACAACAGAAACTTACAAAAGGTTTATATAGAAATAACAAGCAAGTGTAATCTTAATTGCATTATGTGTTTTAGAAGATTTTGGAAAGATAAGGTCTTGGAAATGAGTTTTGATAACTATCTAAAAGTAATCAATGACCTAAAGGAATTTCCGAAACTTGAGACAGTGTATTTGGGTGGTATCGGAGAGCCATTAGTTCACTCAAAAATTTTAGATATCATTAAAGTAACTAAAGAAAAAGGTTTTAAAGTAGAATTTGGCACAAATGGCACACTGCTAAATAAATACGCAAGTCACTTGATAAAATTAGGTGTTGACAAAATTATCGTTTCTATAGATGCTCCAGATTCAAAAATATACGAAGATATAAGGGGCACTGATTTTAATAAAGTAGAAGATAACGTCATGTATCTACAAGAGTTAAAGAAGGAAATGAAAGCTTCTAATCCAAACGTTGAAATTGAAGTAGTAGCGATGAAAAGTAATATTGACCTCCTACCAAATATTTTACCTCTTGCAACAAAACTTGGAGTAACAACAGTTATTATATCAAATATCATGCCTTTTAATAGAAAACTATCAAATGAAATTTTATACGATGGGTCATTTGATTACGATACTTTTATAGACAAAATGAATAAAGACGTTGGAAAATATAGAGTTAAAATAATCTTCCCAAAGTTTACCCTTCTAACTGAAAGAAAATGCCAATTTATAGAACAAAATGCAATAGTCATAAGGTCTGATGGTGAAGTTGCTCCATGTTATCGATTACTGCACAGTTATACAGAATATGTTTATGGAAGGGAAAAACAAGTCAATGCATATTCTTTCGGGAACGCCTTCAAAGACAGTTTATACAACATTTGGAACTCATTATATTATAAAAGATTCAAGTATAAAGTTGAGAATTTCTTATTTCCTTCCTGCACAGATTGTCCTTTAAAAGACTCTTGTGATTTTACTCTTACTTCAGATGCGGATTGTTTTGGCAATACTCCATCTTGTGCAGACTGTCTTTGGGGAAGAGGAATTATACAATGCCCGTAAGATTAACCCCCGCCAACTGGTGGAAAGATTGATATTTTGTCTCTGTCTTTTAAGGTAGTGTCTTTACCATTAAGGAAATGGACGTTTCTTCCGTTCAAAAGGTAAATGTAATCTTCTTTTAGCTCCATATTTTCGTTAAGTATCTCGTTTTTAAGCTCAGGGTAATCTTTTACGATATTCCTTAAAACTTCTATGACAGTATTTCCTGAAGCTTCGATTGATTGTTTCTTTACTTTTTCGCTTAGCGTTGCAAATAACTTAACTATGACATTTGCCATTACCACACCTCTATTAGTATTATAATTAATTTTCTAAATAGTATGGCACTACTTTTTTTAAATTGAAAATTTTGTAAAAAGTTCTAAAGGGGGTGTTGCCCCCTTTTTTAAAAGATAAAAAAGTTTAGGAAAACTATTTCTGGACTGTTTCTTTAAGATCTTTTCCAACTTTAAAGTAGGGAACGTGTTTTGCAGGAATAGTGAGTTTCTTTCCTGTTCTTGGGTTAACACCGTTTCTTTTGGCTCTTTCTCTTACTCCCCAAGTGCCAAAGCCAATGAGTGCAACTTTGTCTCCCTTTTTGAGGGCCTCTTTAACAACTTCCACAAAAGCATCAACCATTGCTTCGGCATCTTTTTTCTTCATGCCGGTCTTCTCGGCGATTGCGGAAACGAGTTCTGGCTTATTCATACTTTTTCACCTCCTTTCCTAATAATTTAAGTATTTATGCTCACTATTTTAACGAAATAGCATAAATACTTGCTTAATTTTAATATATTACAATTTTACTTTATGTCAATAGTTTTTTAGGGTAATTTTGCACTTTTTTTATAAAATTTTTAAAGATTTTTTTAGAAAATTATAGGCAAAAACATCTATAGTAGTAGTATTTAATTAAACTGTTTGGTTATTACCTGTGTTATAGGTAATCCTAAAGAAAAAACTCTTAGTTTTATGTTCTTGTAGACTTTAAAATGAGTATGCAAGACTCCTCTATCTTGAGATCCTTTACGGAGTTTACACTGAGCAAAGAGAACGTGCTCAGGATGACTGCAAAGATCCATTCTGCACTCTTCTTCTTGACGAAGTCAAGTGTAGTGTTAGTAACCGAAGAATCTTTCATTTGAGAGGGTGAAAGTCCAACCCTCAATAATTCCCCCAAAGAATAATACCATTTGCAAAGGTGGCTCAGGGTGACTCCAAAACGTCAATTACCAATTCATTTTACTTTTTATTATGGTTAAAGAATATAACCAACAAATCTTATAAATGATTTGATAGTTGTAATTATAAAACAATTTACAAATTTTTTAGTTTAAATCATATGTTTTTAGATATAATAAATAAAAGAGGTGTGTTAAGAATGAAACTAAAAGATATAACATACACTGCTTTATTCATTTCTTTGACTATCGTTGGATCGTGGATATCCATCCCAATAGGACCTGTGCCTATTACACTACAACTATTGTTTGTTTTGCTATCTGGGTTAATCCTTGGAGCACGCCTTGGATTTCTAAGTCAAGTCGTATACCTAATTATTGGTGCAATAGGTTTACCTGTTTTTGCTAATTTTAAAGGAGGAATTGTTCATATATACGGTCCAACAGGAGGATACCTACTTGCCTTTCCTATAGCATCGTTAATTGTTGGTTGGATTAGTAAAAAGAAAAATGATTTTATAAATAATTTAATCGCCTCACTTGTTGGTATTATCATAATTTATCTTTTTGGCTTTCTTAGGTTAGGAATATTTCTAAAAGATTTTAAAAAGGCATTTTTTGTTGGAGTTGTTCCTTTCATAGCTATAGACTTAGCAAAAGCTTTTATTGCAGCTTTCACAGCAAAAAGAATATTAAAAGCAAGAACTGAACACTAAATTAATTTTTAAATCTTTATTCTCAAGGTGCAAACGTTAGAATATATAAATAAGTTTAGAAACATTTAATACTTATATTTATCTTTCTTTTTTAGTTATTCATCATTGCAAAGCAAAACCCTTATTTATCATTTGAACCCATAGTTATCGCATATAATATACAATGTTGTAATTACCGAGGAAACATATTCTTGTCTATACTTAGTCTGTATGGATATGGGGAGAAGTGAGTAAGTTTATCTTTGTCATTGGTTCATTGAAACCGTTCAGAATGTTAAACTCACTACTTCTCCCTCAATCTTTAGAAAAGAAAGATACATCTACTACACAGAATACAAAAAGAGATGAGCATGTATATATAATTACTGATTACTAAAGGACTAAAAAGAATTATGCAAAAATTTTAAAAATTCCTCTTAAAAGGTATTGACACAACACGGTACATTCTGAGGGCATAAGTCCTCTCCGTCATTCTGACGAGGCGACTTTTTGCCGAGGAAGAATCTCATCCGTTTATGCTTTTTGGGGGAGTCTTGAGGGGGTGCTTTTTACCCCCTCAAATATGAGATCCTTCGCTTAAGTTTACACTGAGCGAAGCGAACGTGCTCAGGATGACAAGGTGGGAGGGTCATTCTTCGCTCTTTTCCTTGTGTAAGCAAGTGCGAAACCGAAGAATCTTACCTTTTTAC
>JAINCR010000004.1 GCA_036574215.1 Caldisericaceae bacterium | reverse complement strand
ACCGAACAAAAAATTCTTGAAGGAATTAATAATTTAAGAGATAAAAGTAGTAATAGGTTTTTAATAGGTATTGCTCTTCCAATTGCAGAGGAAATTATAGAATCGCTTAAAAAGAATACACCTGTTGAAAAATGTTTAATTTGTGGAAGTTTAAGAAGAATGAAAGATACAATAGGAGATATTGATATCCTTGTAACTTCTAACAAACCTAAAGAAGTAATGGATTTTTTTACTTCTTTGCCAATTGTTAAAGAAGTGATTGCAAAAGGTGATACAAAATCATCTATTATTACAATTGAGGGAATACAAACAGATTTAAGAGTAGTTGAAGACGAATCCTTTGGTGCAGCAGTTCAGTATTTTACTGGCTCAAAAAACCATAATGTTAGATTAAGAGAAATTGCAATTAAGAAGGATTACAAGCTTAATGAGTATGGACTGTTTGAACTTGATTCTAATAAAAAATTTGCAGGAGAAACAGAAGAGTCTATTTACGAAGCAATTGGTATGCAATTTGTCCCACCAGAGATGAGAGAGGATACAGGAGAAGTTGAGCTTGCTTTAGAACATAAATTACCTAAAATTGTCGATTATACCGATATAAAAGGTGACACCCATATGCATACAAAATACTCCGATGGAGCAAATACCATTGAAGAAATGGCATTAAAAGCAATTGAATTAGGTTATGAATATATTGTTATCACAGAGCATGCAAAAGCTCTTAGTGTTGCAGGTGGGTTAGACATACCTGACTTTAGAAAAGAAAAAGAGGAAATTGAAAAATTAAACAAGAAACTTCACCCTTTTAAAATTTTTTTAGGTGTTGAATTGAATATCCTTTCAAATGGTTCTGTTGATTTTCCCGAAAGTGAGTTATCTTTTTTCGACTTGTGTCTTGCTGGTATTCATACGGGAATGAATCAGACTAAAGACGAGATAACAGAGCGCTTAAAAACTGTTTTAAAAATGCCTAAAGTTAAAATTATAGTTCATCCAACGGGAAGAATAATAAATGGGAGAAATGAATATAGTCTTAATATTGATGAAATATTTGAAACTGCAAAAAAATACAACAAAGTTTTTGAAATTAACGCATCCTTTGATAGGCTTGATTTAAATGAAGTTAATGCAAAAAGAGCTGTTTATGAATATGGTTTGAAAATTTCAGTAGGAACAGACGCTCACTCGGTTGATTCTCTTGAGAATATGAGGTTTGGTGTTGGTGTTGCAAGGCGTGCTTGGTTAAGAAAGTCCGATATTATAAACACTTTCTCACAAAAAGAGTTTGAGAAATTCATAAGAGAGTAATGAAAAGAGTCCTTGTGTTTGGAGAAAATGCTGTTGATGTAATCATGAAACTAAACTCATTTAATATTGAGGAAGATCATAATAACGTTGCTGTCTCATCTAAAATTGATATTGGAGGAAGTGGTATAAATTTTGCACGTGCACTTTTTAACCTAAAAGAAACTCCTATTTATTTTACTCCTATTTCTAAAGATTTTTTTGGTATGAGTATAAGAAATTTTTTGGATTTGAAAGGAATAAATTATTTTGATGTATCTTCAGAGAAGCCAACACCAGTTGTAATAAGTATTATCCAAGATAATAAACGTTTTACCATAGCGAATATTCTTAATACTTCTTATACTGATTTAGATTTTGATGTTTTTATGAATGCCAATCTTCACTTCGACTATGCTTATATATCTGGGGGATTGCTTACGGAAAAGAAACCACAGGAAGAGAGTATAAAAATTGTTGAATACATAAGAAATTACTCAAATATGGTGTTTTTTGACCCACAGGTAAGGATTTGTGTAGGGACACCCAATTTTAAAGAAACTGCAGAAAAAATAATTTCCAATTCGCATGTAGTTTTTTCAAACCAAAAAGAGATTGAGTATTTTAACAAAAACAATATAGAACTTTTTCTAAATAGGGGCGGTATATTAGTTATAAAGATGGGAGAAAATGGAGCGAGACTCATTGCAAAAACTCAAGAATATGAAGTTAAAGGTGTTTATGCAAAAGGGAATAATCTCGTTGGTGCAGGAGATGTTTTTAATGCTTCATTTATAAAAGCTATAGTTAGTGGTGAAAATTATAAGGATGCCTTGAATTTTGCTAATACCTTTGCTGCTAATTTTGTAGAAAGAGGCTTTTGCGATGGATGAGTTCAAATTGATCTCAGATTTTTTGCCTACAGGCGATCAACCAGAAGCAATCGAAAAACTTGTAGATGGCATAAAAAAGGGGTATAAGTTTCAAACTTTACTTGGTGTTACTGGCTCTGGTAAGACCTTTACAATGGCAAATGTGATTGCAAGAGTTCAAAAGCCTACACTTGTTATCTCGCACAATAAAACCCTTGCAGCACAACTCTATTCTGAATTCAAAAGGTTTTTTCCCGAAAATGCTGTTCATTACTTTGTAAGTTATTATGATTTCTATCAACCAGAGGCGTATGTGCCGCAAATTGACCTTTATATTGCAAAAAACGCCGATGTTAATGAAGATATTGCAAGATTAAGACATGCAACAGTTCGTGCCCTACTTGAAAGAAAAGATGTTATTGTTGTTGCTTCGGTTTCATGTATATACGGATGGGATTCTCCAGAGGAGTATAAAGAGCAACTTTTTACGGTAAAAGTTGGAGAAAAGATTAACAGACTGACAATTGCAATGAATCTTGCACGGCTTCAATACGAAAGAAATGATTACAATTTTAAAAGTGGAACTTTTCGAATCCGTGGAGATGTTTTAGATGTATTTCCAAAAGAATCAGAGACTGCTATAAGAATTGAACTTTTCGGCGATGAGATAGATTCGATTATTGAATTTGACCCGTTAACAAATGACCTTATTAGGAAGTATTCTAGTTTTACATTTTTCCCAGCTCAGCAGTTTATTACAACACAGGAAAGAATTAGGCGTTATGTTGATGAAATTAAGGAAGAACTTAAAATAAGGGTAGAATTCTTCAAAAAAAGAGGCAAATTTGTTGAGGCTCAAAGATTAGAAGAGAGAACTAAATACGACCTTGAAATGCTTCTAAATGTTGGTTATTGCACTGGGATTGAGAACTATTCAAGATACTTTTCAGGGAGAAAACCTGGTGAAGAGCCATACACCCTTTTAAACTTTTTCCCAGAAGATTCTCTTTTATTTATTGATGAATCACACATTACAATTCCACAGTTGAGAGGGATGTATCGAGGTGACCATGATAGAAAATTAACATTGGTAAATTATGGTTTTAGACTTCCTTCTGCTATGGACAATAGACCTCTCCGTTTTGAGGAATTCTTGCAGCATGTTAATCAGTGTATTTTCGTTTCTGCAACACCATCAGAGTTTGAAATTTCTAATAGCAAGCAAGTTGTTGAGCAATTTATAAGACCAACGGGACTTGTTGATCCAGAGGTTGTTATTCGCAAGAGGAGTAAGCAAATTGAAGATTTGATTAATGAAATTAGAAAGCGTGCAGAAAAAGGAGAAAGAGTTATTGTTAACACACTCACAAAAAAATTCGCAGAAGACTTAACCAATTACCTAATAGAAAACGGTATTAAAGCAAAATACCTTCATTCTGATATAAAAACTATTGAAAGAGTGCAAATACTAAAAGGTTTGCGATCTGGTGATTTTGATTGTTTGGTTGGAGTAAATTTACTAAGAGAAGGACTTGATTTACCAGAAGTTTCACTTGTTGCAATTCTTGATGCTGACAAAGAAGGATTTTTAAGAAGCGAAACTTCTCTTATTCAGTTAATGGGTAGAGCAGCGCGCAATGTGTCTGGTATGGTGATTATGTATGCTGACGAAATTTCTAATGCTATGACAGAGGCTATTAAGGAGACTAGTAGAAGAAGGAAAAAACAAATTGAATACAACAAGGCTCATGGCATTACCCCGACAACAATTAGAAAGGCAATAACTGACCTTATAGACCTTCCGTGGAAAAAGGAAAGTGAAATTTTAGATGTAATACACGTTGACAATTTATCTTACGAGGAATTTATGGCGCTTATTACTGAATTGGAAGAGGAAATGCATCTTAAGGCAGAAGTTCTTGATTTTGAAGAAGCGATTAAAATTAGAGACAAAATTAACAAATTAATTGACGAGTTCAAAAAGCACAATACAAATTTAAAGAGGAAGAAATGAAAATTGGTTTAGCTCTTGGTAGTGGTGGTCCTAAAGGACTTGCCCATATAGGAGTTTTAAAAGTTTTGCTTGAGCATGGAATTAGGCCGGAAGTGATTGCTGGATCAAGTATTGGTGCTTTAGTGGGTGGAGCATACGCAAAATTAGGAGACATTAAAGAGATAGAACGAATTGCATCTTCTTCAGATATGAGGGTAGTGCTTTCAGTTTTATTTGATCCAACTTTGAAAATGGGGCTGGTGAAAGGGAAAAAAGTTATCAATTTTTTATCAAAACATATTGGTGATGCTGAAGTATCTTTACTCTCGCCTAATTTTTTTGCTGTTGCAACTGATTTTTCGACAGGTAAGCCTTTTATTTTTAAAAAAGGAAGTCTTATAACAGCTATTAGAGCAAGTATTTCAATTCCGATTTTCTTTCAACCAGTTGAATTTGAGGGGAGACTTTTAATGGACGGAGGCCTTTCAATGCAAGTTCCAGTAGAACCATTAAAAAATTATGGTGTTGATTTTGTTGTTGCTGTTAACCTTCAAGGGCATCTTTCTCAAACCTCTTATAGAAAACCGAGTAAGTTTAATTTTTATAATATTTTTTCTGGTTCAATTGATATTTTACAATTTAATCTTGCAAAAGAAAATTGTAAACTCGCCGATATAACACTTTATCCTGATGTTTTTGACATTGGTTGGGAATATTTTTGGAAACCATCTCAAGTAATAGAAAGAGGAGAAATAGCGGCAAGAAAAGAAATATTAAAGATATTAGAAATTATTGAAAAAGTCTAATTTTATAATTATTGGGGGCTTATGCCCCCAAGTTGACTACTTTTTAATCTTTGAATGCAACAAATCTCCAAGTCGTTTAATACCTTCTTCTATCTGCTCTAAAGTTGATAGGGTGAAGTTAAGCCTCATATGTCTTGTATCTTCTCCATGAGGGTAGAAAGCACTACCTACTACATAGGCAACCTTTTTATCTCTAATTGCTTCTTTGAAGAGTTCATCTGTATTTATGTATTCTGGAACTTCTGCCCAAACGAACATACCACCATCTGGTTTTGTCCAGGTTACTTCTTTTGGGAAGTATTTTTGCATTGCATTAAGCATGGCATCTTTTTTCTGTTTGTAAACTTCTCTTACCTTCTTTAGATATTCTTCTACGTGTCCGTCTCTAATGAACTTGTCTGCGATGAACTGTGTTGACGATGGTGAGCATAGATCTGCTGCTTGCTTTGCTATAACGAGTTTTGTGATAACTTCTCTATCTCCCACAACCCATCCCAATCTAAAACCTGGAGCTAAAATTTTACTAAAAGTCCTTAGTGCGATCACGTTTCCAATGGAGTCAAGTTGTAATAAAGACGGCTGTTTTTCTTCTGTAAAACGAATTTCTCCGTATGGATCGTCTTCAATTACGGGTATGTTGTACTCATGGGAGAGTTTTAAAAGTTCTTTTCTTCTCTCAAGGCTCATTGTCACACCCGCTGGGTTTTGGAAGTTAGGAATTACGTATATGAGTTTCACATTAATGTTTTTATTAGTTAGCTCCTCAAGTTTCTCTTTAAGAATATCTGTTCTAATTCCGTTTTCATCCAGCGGGACTGTAACAAAATTTGCTTGGAATGCTTGTAATGCCTGCAAGCCACCAACGTAAGACGGTGCTTCAACAATCACCGTATCTCCTGGGTCTACAAAAATTTCTGCAAGTAGAGATAAAGCTTGTTGAGATGCAGTTGTCACAATTACATTGTCTACTGTTACGTTTTGGATTCCTTCATCTTGCATCATTTTAACAATTGTTTCTCTAAATGATTTTACCCCTTCAGTTGGTCCATATTGAAGAGCCTTGCCACCATGGTTAATAAAAACTTCTCTTGCAATTTCACCTAACAAATCTTTGGGGAACAAGTTTGGGTCGGGCATACCTCCAGCAAAAGAGATGATGTCAGGAGAATCAATGAGCTTTAAAAGTTCTCTAATTGCAGAAGCTTTCATTGATTTACTACGTTCCGATAATTTTTCTTGCCACATTTTTATAAATGTGCCTCCTTTCTTTTATGTCACTATTATTATAACAAAAAAAGATTTTTGATGAAATTTCATAATTTTTTGATTTAAATGAAAGTTGTATAAAAACTCTTTTTTTAATTTTAAAGTTCATTATTTGTTAAGTCTATTTTCTCTAACTCCTTTTTGAAGTTCTCTAAGAGTTCATTTTTAGCAAGATCATAACAGACTTTAATTGCATTTTTAATTGCGATTCTTTTAGATCTTCCGTGTGCTTTTATTGAAATTCCGTCTACTCCAAGCAAAGGTGATCCTCCAAAGTGTTCATAGTTAAGTTTGTTGAATGTTTCTCTTAAAGCATTTTTTAGTAAGTATGCCCCAATCTTATTTATGAAAGATTTTTTAATTTCTTGCTTTAACACATCTACCGTAAAACCAATTGCGCCTTCATAAGATTTTTCAAGTATATTACCAGTAAAACCATCTGTTACAATAACGTCCGCCTTATGGTAGAGGAGTTCGTGTGGTTCAACATTTCCAACGAAGTTTTTAAAGTTCTCTTTAAAAAGTTTATAAGTTTCTTTAATTACTTTTGTTCCTTTTTCTTCTTCGCTTCCTATATTTAAAAGACCAATTTTTATATCTTTTCTTTTAGTAAGAGTAGATAAAAAAGCTTGACCTAGAATGGCAAACACGAAAAGTTCTCTTGCACTAATGTCAACGCTTGCTCCAACATCAAGGATTACCCCTTGCGTGTTATCGACAAACGGTAAAACAACTCCAATACCAGGTCTTGAGACATTTTTAAGTCTTCCTAAGGTAAATAAGGATATTGCCATGTATGCCCCGGTATTTCCCGCTGTTACCATGCCATGAGCCTTTTTTTCTTTAACAAGTTCGATTGCTTTGTGCATTGATGAGTCCTTCTTTTTTAGAAGCGCTTCTCTTGGTAAATCAAACATTGTAATTACATCTTTTGTATGGATAATCTGGATGTTGTCCGCTTTAAAGTCTGATAGCAATTTTTTAATTTGAGTTTCATCACCCGTGATGATGATTTCTATATCTTTTATCTCTTTTAATGCAAGTTTTATTCCTTCAACAATTTCGTAAGGGGCAAAATCTCCCCCCATTCCATCTACGGCAATTTTAATCATATTTACTCCTTTGTTATAACTGAAACGCCTACGGTTTCTAATCCAAGATGTGTTCCAAGAACAGGGCCAATTCTGTATTTTTTAACAGGCATTGCGACTTCTTTTTCCACTTTTGCTCTAAACTCTTCACCTTCTTCATCATTTGCACTGAATATCGTGTCTACAGCTTCAAAACCACCACTTTTTAAGGCAATCTCTTTTGCAATTTTTATAAGTTCTTCTTTTGAGCCATTTCTTGTTCTACCGAACTTATAAAGCTCAATCTTTCCGTCTTTTAAGTAGAGAATAAAGTATAATTTTAACGCGGTTGTAATTTTTCCTTGCAAATGGCTTATTCTTCCACCTTTTATAAGTAGGTCAACATTCATTGGAAGGAAAAAGCCATGCACTTTATTTTGCATTTTCTCAATCTCATTTTTAATTTCTTCTCTTGAAAGCCCCTTTTTCACAAGTTCGGAAGCCTTCTTTACTTTGTATAATAAGTTGACAGAAGAGGACTTTGAATCAACAATTGTAATTTTATCTGTTTTTAATAATTCTTTAGCAGCAGTTGCCGCATTAACAGTTCCCGATAGTATTGAGGAAATATGAATTGAGAGGATCTCATAACCCTTTTCTAAAAGTGGTTTGTATGCTTCTACAAAATTGTTAGTTGAGGGTTGGGATCTAGAAAATTCTTCTTTATCTTTTAATCTTTTGTAGAATTCTTCATCTGAGATATCAACTCTTTCTCTATAAATGGCATCTTTTGAAGTTACGTAAAGTGGAACAATTGTTAAGTCAAGTTCTTTTATTTCTTGCTCTGTTGGATAAGCTGTTGAATCTGTTACTATTTTAATCATTATTACCTCCTGTAATAATTTCTTCTTAATTATAGAAAATAAAATGAAATTATCAAACAATTCGTTAATTTGCGCTATAATATTAATTGGGGAAATCTATGGATATAAAAAAACTTACCGACTATAAGTTCGTTATTAAGAAAAGTGGGGAAATGAAAGTAGATGCAGTAATATTTTCCTCTGATAAACTCATTGAATCCTTGAGTAAAGATAAGGCTATTGAGCAACTTGTTTGGGTTGCTACCCTTCCAAATATAGTTAAATTTGCTATTGGCATGCCAGATATGCATCAAGGGTATGCATTTCCAATTGGCGGGGTGGGTGCATTCCTTTACGATGAAGGCGTTGTCTCTCCTGGAGGTGTTGGTTTTGACATAAACTGCGGAGTAAGGGTGATAAAAACGAATTTATCTTATGATGACATAAAGGATTCAATTGGTAAATTAGGAGAGGTTTTATTTAAGACAATTCCTGCGGGGCTTGGTTCGACCTCTAACTTAAAAACCAGTAAAAATGAATCAAAAAGAGCAATGAAGCTTGGTGTTGAATGGGCAGTTGAAAAAGGATTTGCCGAGAAATCTGACCTTGATCATATAGAAGATAACGGCTACTTAGTTTCTGACCCAGATACGGTAAGTGATTACGCCGTAGATAGAGGGCATGAAGAATTTGGCACTCTTGGTGCTGGAAACCACTTCCTTGAGGTTGATAGAATTGTTGAAATTTATGACGAGCAGATCGCAAGCAAGTGGGGATTGTTTAAAAACCAGATTATAATTTGGATTCATACAGGTTCTCGTGGTTTAGGGCACCAAATTGCAACCGATTACCTTAACATGATGCGACCACAGATGGAAAAGTTTGGTTATAAGTTGGTAGATAGGGATGCTGTGTATTTTCCCATTAAGGAAAGTATATCACAGCAATATTTACTTGCAGTGGGGTCTGCTGCTAATTTTGCTTGGGTTAATAGACAAGTTCTAACGTATTTTGTAAGGAATGCATTTTCTAAAGTGTTTTCTTCTGATTATAAAAAACTGGGGATGGATATCCTCTATGATGTTGCACACAATATTACTAAAGTTGAAGAATACAATATTGATGGTAAGGACCTTACGCTTTTAGTCCATAGAAAAGGTGCGACAAGATCTTTTCCAAAAGGACATAAGAAATTAAAAGGACTTTATAAAGAAACTGGACAACCTGTATTACTTCCAGGAGATATGAAAAGAGGCTCTTACATATTGGTAGGGAATGAAAAATCGCTTAAAGAAAGCTTTGGAAGTGTTGCACATGGTGCAGGAAGACTTTTAAGCAGACATCAGGCTGTTAAGCAATTTACATTCGAAAGTTTAAAGAGTGAACTTGATAATGAAAATATTTTACTTTTTGCAACTGATAAAAGAGTGGTAAGGGAAGAAGCACCGGATGCTTATAAAAATATTGACCTTGTAGTGGAGCCAATTGTAAATGAAGGACTTGCAAACCTCGTTGTAAGGTCTAAGCCTATTATCGTGGTAAAAGGATGAGGCTTGGTGCTCACGTTTCAATAAAAGGCGGAATTGAAAATTCTCCTTATTATGGGAAGCTTGCGACTTGTGAAGTGATTCAGATCTTTTCAAAAAATCAATTGCAGTGGAATTCTAAAGATATCGACTTAAGCACCTCTTTAAATTTTAAAAATAAATGCAAGGAATACAATATTGAGCCACTGTCAATTCATGCCTCTTACTTAATTAACCTTGCAAGCCCAAATAAAGACTTACAAGAGCAGTCAATAACGGATTTGGCAAAAGAACTTGAGAAGGCAGACGAACTTGGAATAAGGTATGTTGTCGTTCACCCTGGCGCTCATATGGGTGAAGGGGATATAAATGGCATAAAAAGGGTAGGTAATGCCATTAAAGAAGTATTTAAAAGGAGTAATTCAAAAAGAAGCATTTTACTTCTTGAAACAACGGCGGGAGAGGGGAGTGTTCTTGGTTATAGATTCGAGCAATTACGGGATATGCTTGATTTAACTAATAACACTTCAAGAATGGGTGTTTGTTTTGATACGTGTCATGTATTTGCTGCAGGTTATGATATAAGGACTGAAGATTCCTTTGAAAATGTGCTTTATGATTTTAACAAAAAGATTGGTTTAAAATATTTAAATCTTTTTCACCTAAACGATTCTAAAAGGGATTTGGGTGAAAGGCTTGATAGACACGAAGAAATTGGGTTAGGGAAAATTGGTATTAATGCATTTAAATTTCTTGTCAATTATAATTTGTTTTCATCTTTAGGCGGGATCTTAGAGATTCCTGGTGATATAGATGGGTATAAGAGAAATTTATCTATCCTAAGGAGGCTTATTGATGGGGAAAATCTGTGAAAATATTGAAAAATTGCTACAAGAGTTGAATGGCAAGGCAAAGCTATTACTTGCTACAAAAGAAAGAAGTATTGAGGAAATACAAGAGGCAATTAAATGTGGAGCTAGGGTATTTGGTGAAAACTATTTGCAAGAGGCAGAAGTAAAAATCTCAACAATTGGGCATATTGTTGAATGGCACTATATAGGAAGTATTCAAAAGAGAAAAATTAAAAAACTTGTTAAAACTTTTGACGTAATAGAAACTGTTGACTCATTAGAAACTGCTTTTATTATAGATAAAGAAAGCGAAAAGTTTGGAAAAATAACTTCTGTGTTAATTGAAATTAATTCAGGAAGGGAACCTCAAAAAAGTGGCGTCATGCCCGAAGATGCACTTAAACTGTCTTTTGAAATAACTAAATTTAATTGGATTAGATTAACTGGTTTTATGACAATGGGGCCAAATTATTCTAATCCAGAGGACTTACGTCCATATTTTAGATTAACAAAGCAAATTTTTGATACTGCTATTGCAAAAAGGTTTTTTAGAACTGATTCTCCTATTCTTTCTATGGGTATGTCTAATTCATATAAAATTGCATTAGAAGAAGGTGCTAATCTTGTGCGTATTGGAACACTTGTATTTGGTGAACGAAAAGGGAAAGTATGAAAAAAATTAGATGTAATATTCTTTAGGGTCAGTTGTAATGTGTGTGGCAAGTTGCCCGCAAGCAGCAGAGACATCGGTCCCTTTTGAGAGTCTTAAAGTCGCTCTTATTTCGTTTTTTAATAGTTCTTTTTCAAAAAAGATCTCTCTTTTTGACTCGTTAAAATTAACACCATCAATCTTATTGTAATGTATTAAATTGACTTTTACATTTTTTAACATTTTTGCAAACTTAACCAGTGCTATTAGGTCCTCTTTCTTGTCGTTAATATCATCAAGAAGAAGGTATTCAAGTGTGACAGTATTCTTTGTATTGTTAATGTAGTATAGAAGTGCGTCTTTTAAATCTGTTAGGGATTCATGTTTTAATCCTTCCATTAAAAAATCCCTTTTTGATTGAATTGCTGAATGAAGTGAAATTGCTAAGTTAACTCCT
>JAINCR010000003.1 GCA_036574215.1 Caldisericaceae bacterium | reverse complement strand
GTTGATGGGTAAACAGCACTCTCTCAAGGCTCCCCCGAAAGTAATAAAAAAGGCATAAAAGGATGAGATTCTTCGCTAACGCTCCGAATGACGACCCCACAGTCATCCTAAGGAGCACGTTCGCTTCGCTCAGTATAAACTCTGCAGCGAAAAATCTCATATTTGAGGGGGATACCCCATCAAGACTCCCCTAAAACAACAAACGGAGGAGATTCTTCCTCGGTAAAAGATGTCTCGTCAGAATGACGGCAACAGAGGAGATTCTTCGGCTTCGCACTTGCTTACGCAAGGAGAATATTGCACAGAATGAGCTACATCATTTCACCCTAAACTTGTTTCAGGGTTGGCATAACATTTCGGATTAACTTACCACTTTTGTGAGAGACCTTAAAACAGAGTTAAAGAATCTTTTTGCTTCTTAAACCTCCTCTGGGATGAACACATTTTCCCAAAATAACAATTTCCTTTTTGTTACACAGTCCAATAAATAGGAATTTGCTTGATAAGATACCTTTAAAAATTAAAATAGTTGATTCTTACAAAAAACTTTTGTAATTTTCTACTTTAGTTATAATTTAGTATGAAAATTGCGTTCATTTCAGATATACATTCGAACTTAGAAGCATTACAGACTGCTTTAAAAACTATTGAAAAAAGTGGTGTAGAAAAAATTTATAGTTGTGGAGATATTGTTGGCTACGGTCCTGATCCTGAAAGTTGTGCACTTGAAATCATTAAAAAAGAAATAACTAGTGTAAAAGGCAACCACGATGTAGGTGTAAGTGGAGATAACATCATTTTTAATTTTAATTCATACGCAAGAGAAGCAATCCTTTACACAAAAAGAGTCATCTCATACGAAGTTGAGCAATTCCTTAAAAGCCTTCCATACAAAATTATTGAAGAGCAATTTACAATCTTCCATGGATCGCTTATTCCAAAAGACCCATTTGAATACATACTTACTGAAGCTCTCGTTATGGAAAATTTTTCATACCTTACAACACCTATAGGCTTTTATGGCCATACGCATGTCCCGTGCGTATGCGAACTTGATAAAGACAACAACCTTAAAGTTATTGACTTTAAACAAAAAAAGAAAGTTTTTCTTGAAAGAAGCTCAAAGTATCTTATAAATGTAGGCTCAGTGGGACAGCCAAGAGATGGAGATCCAAGAGGGGCATTTCTAATATTTGATGATAACGAATACTCTATTACTCTCAATAGATTCAATTACGATATTGAAACAGTATACAAAAAGATCGTTGAAAAAAAATTACCAACATTCTTGGGTGAAAGACTATTTTCTGGGTTTTGACTTTCTAATCATAAATTGACTAAAGAATGTAGTAAGACCACCAATAATGAGTAAAAAGTAGTGATTAAAAAACCTCCATACTATAACAAATGTCCCAATTAAAGGGTTTGGAATCAAGCGTGCAAATAGTGCAAACATTTCGAGTTCTGCTGTTCCACTTCCACCTGGTGTGGGTATATACGCTTCCGATATATAGAATATGACCGCGGTTATAACAATCTCAGGCCAAGGGGAAGTTATACCAAGACCTCTCATAAGTATAACTGGCGTAAGGAGAATAATCCCCCAGGAAATAAAACTCACTAGAAACATGATATAAATAAATTTCCCACTCAAAAGAAGTAGCTTATTTCTAGCAGTTGAAAAGTCTTTAACGATTTTATCAAGCCATAAAAGTGTTTTCTCTCTTGTTTGTTCTTTGAACAACCTCTTTAGGAGCCTTGTTTTAAACAAATTTTTAGTAAAAGTTTCTGAAAGTTCTGGCTTAAAAATAAAAACAGTAAGAAAAATAAATAAAGTAAGTGTAATAACTATGCCTATAGTAATAATAACATTTACAACAGAAGATACAGTCCATGTGTGCTTTGCAATTAGGATCCATATTGGCACAAATAGGAAAACACTTACCCTAACAAAAGTGCCAATAAACATCTTTATTGAAATAATCGCAGTTGAATCACCAGGCGGGATCTTTTTCTCAGTTGAAAGAATGATAATTTGAACAGGTTCTCCTCCACCTCCACCGAAAGGAGTAATTCTTGAAAAGAAACCACCTATTAAAAACACTCTTAGGGCTTCTCTAAAGGTAATTTTATATCCTAAAACACTTCCAATAATTTTAATCGTATAAGATTCTAAAAGCCAATTTATTAACATTAAAAGAAAGGCAATGACAATATATGATGGTTTAAAAGATTTAAATAATTCAATAAAGTTCCAATTGTGCGTAAAGAGTGAAACAAAAATAATCCCAACTAAAGATGCAATAATTGCCAAAAACAAATCTCTTAAAAGGGCTTTTTTATCAAATATTTCATTTTTCATTTCTTTTAATAATTTCCCAAGCTTTATCTATGTCTTCCTTTTCTTTAGGCGATAACTGTTTAAAGCGCTCAACTCTTTTTGCAAATTTTTCATATGAGAGAAATAAAGCATGCGCAGGATCAATTTTTAAAAACCTTGCAAGATTAATCACTGAAAATAGAAGGTCTCCAATTTCTTCTTTTATGTTATCTTTTGCGTTTTTAACTTCTTCAACTTCCTCTTCAATTTTTTGAAAGATTTCTTCTTTGTTTCTAAATTCAAGCCCTATAAATTTGGCTTCCTCTTGGATATCAAGCGTTGTTATAAAACTTGCAAGAATCTTAGCTATATTAATAGTTTCTTTTTTATTCTTATTTTTCTCCCAATCGTGCAAAACTTGTCTTGAAGATTTATCAACTGTTTCTCTAAACACATGGGGATGTCTTTCATACATTTTATCAAAAAGGGTTATTGCAACATCTTTAAAGGAAAACTCGTTAGATTCACTTGCTATCTCTGAGTGCAAAAGTATTTGCAGTAGCACATCTCCAAGTTCTTCTTTTATTCCTTCAACTTTACCTCTTTTTATTTCTTCAAGCAACTCTAACGGTTCTTCAACAATTTCTGGTATAAGAGTTTGGTGTGTTTGCTCTCTATCCCATGGACAGAGTTTTCTTAGAGTTTTTATCATCAAAAATACCATATAGAATTGCTTGACATCTTCATTAATACTAAGAAAAGGAACAATATGTTTAAATTCTTCCAATTCTTTTTTTGTATGTTCCAAAAACTCTTTAGGAAGTGCCTTTCCAATAAAAATATAGAATTTTCCCATAAGGGTATTAAAATCTTCTTCACTATCAACAATAATCTGGGTATCGAGTTTAACTTTATAAAGAAAAAGAAGATGCAAAAGAACATCTAAGATATGTTCCTTATCCACTGCAAAAATTAAGGCATTTTCTTTTATTAACTTTTCCCCGTTAAGCACTAAAAATGCCTTGAGAGATTCAACAATCGAATTGTCAAAAATGAAATTATCCAACTTTTTCATATTCACTTAATAAGTTTAGCATTTTTAAAACATCTTGCAAAGTGAAAGAAACTTCAAAAGAAATGTAATAGGATCCAAACTGCACATTTTTCATAATTTTTGAAACCTCAAGAAGTTTATCAACAGTAACTTTATTAGATTGCTCAATCACTATAAACACTCTATTTCCTTCTTGGTAAATTTCCTTTGCGGATACCAATCTTCCCAAAACCATTATCTTCCCAACGGTTAATAAATTTTTGACCTCATGAGGAGGATACCCAAACTTATCTATGAGTTCAAACTCAATGTTATCTATTTCGGCAAGAGTTTCTGCTTGAGTAATTCTACGGTAGTAAAGAATCCTTTCGCTATTTGAAGGAACATAAGAATCTTTTATATAATAACTTTCGTTGAGCCTTACAGAAACTTCCTTTATAGGAGGCGCTACATTCCCTTGAAGTTCTTTAATTGCCTGGTCAAGAAGGCTTAAATACATGTTATAACCAACCGAGACAATATGTCCGTGTTGTTCTTTACCAAGAATATTACCTGCACCTCTTAACTCTAAGTCTTTCATAGCAATCTTTAAGCCAGAGCCTATATCTTCAAATTCTCTTATTGCTTCAAGACGTTCCTCTGCAATTGCACTCAAATTTTTATTCGTATAGAAAAAATACGCATATGCCTGTGTTGAAGATCTTCCAATTCTCCCTCTTAGTTGATACATCTGCGTTAGTCCAAAATTCTCGGCATTAATCACAATAAGAGTGTTTACAGTAGGGATATCAAGGCCATTTTCAACTATTGTGGTTGCAACCAGGATATCTACATTGCCTTCATAAAAATCAACCATCACATCTTCTATTACTTCTTTTCTCATTTTACCATGTATAACAGCAACTCTTGCATTTGTAAGACTCTTTATAAATTCAGCAAAACCGTAAATTTTTTCAATATTATTAAAAACTGCAAAAACCTGCCCACCTCTTTTAAGCTCAAACTCGACAGCCTGTTTCATAATTTCTACATCATAAGAAAAAACAAATGTTTTAACAGGAATTCGCCCTTCTGGAGGAGTTAAAATAAGAGAAACTGGCCTTAGTTTAATAAGCGAGGTATAAAGTGTTCTGGGTATTGGAGTTGCAGAAAGTGTAAGCACATCTAAATTTGCTTTTAATTCTTTTATTTTCTCTTTATGCTTAACTCCAAATTTCTGTTCCTCATCAATAATAAGTAGCCCTAGGTCTTTTGCTTCGACATCTTTTGACAACAATCTGTGAGTCCCTATAACGATATCAATTTTCCCATTACTTAAGTCTTTTAATATTTCTTTCTCTTTTTTTGTATTTGTAAGGGAAGAAAGCATCTCAATTCTAATTGGAAACAACCTTAGTCTTTCTTTAAATGTGCGCTCATGCTGTAATGCAAGTATTGTGGTAGGTGAAAGCACCATCACCTTCTTCCTATTTAAAACTACCCTTAAGGCAGCTCTTACTGCTACCTCTGTTTTTCCATAACCAACATCCCCTATTATTAGCCTATCCATTGGTTCGTCAATTTCTAAATCGCTATAAACATCTTCAATTGCTCGTATCTGATCATCTGTTAACTCATAAGGAAACGATAGGTCAATGATCTTTTCTTCTCTTGGAAAAGGCTTGTAGGGATCTCGCTTAAAAATTCTCCTTTTTGCCTGGATAAGAAGAAGTTTTTTTGCAAATTCTTTTGCGTTTTCTCTTGCCTTTTCTTTTGCTTTTGCCCATTCATTTGAGGAGAGAGAGCTTAAAGAAATAACCCTTTTGTCGCCGATGTATTTTTCTACAAAACCAATACGCTCAAGTGGCACGTAGAGTTTTTCTCCATCTCTATACTCAAGAAGAAGAAATTCTTTTGGAGTATCACCTAATTTTACAAGCCCTCTAAAAATACCTATGCCAAAATCCCTATGCACGACAAGGTCACCGAAAGTAAGTTCCTCAAGAGAAATAATTGCCTTTGTCTCAAGAATCTTTTTGGGCTTCTTTACCTCAATGTGGAAAAACAGTTCCCTATCGGTAAATACAACTATCTTTGGAGTTTCAATTCCACTTTTATAGAAACCCTCCTCAACATAAACACCAGGTTCCCCACTGAGATTAAGCTTATATCTAATTTCATAAGCATCAAGAATTTCTTTTACCCTATCAACAAATTCTGTTTTAAAAAGGATTATCCTATTCTTTGATTCTGTTAAAACAAACTGCTTTAAATTTCCCAAAAGAGTAAAATCTTCACCAATCTCTTTAATAGGAATATCAATTGCATTTGTTTCAAAATGTCCAAACTCAATTACCTTTCTACGTCCAATTGAGTCAAAAACATCTTTTACAGAAGTTTTATTGATAAATTCCCCGTAAAGTTTACCTTCTTTATCGATGAAGTCATCAAATTCTTTTAAAAATGAGTCTATCTTTAGATCAAACAAAATAAAAACCCTGTCTAATGCATAGTCAAGGAGAGTTCTATAGGCAAAAAATTTACCGTTTGCAAGAAATTGCGGATAAAAATTTACACCAAAATTACCACTCTTTGAAAGTTCGTTAAGGTCTTTTTCTACCGTTTCTCTTACAAGCTCGTCTTTAGGTAAAAGGTTATTTTCTACTTCTTTTCTAATTTCTTCAATTTCACTGCTTGAAAGATACTTCATGGAAGTAAACTTAACTTCTTCTACCTCTTCTTCACTAACAAGAGCCTCATTAAGAAAAGTGATTTTTTCAATTGTATCGAAATCAAGTTGAATTCGAACTGCCCTATTGTAATCAAAAGAAAAAACATCTATAATACTCCCTTTAATCGAAAAACTTGGATAATTCTCTATTTCATACACTCTTTCAAAGCCAAAAGAAGACAATTTATTAACAATATCATTTAAATGCACCTTTTCGCCTTTTTTAAATCTCAATTCTTCGATAAGGTCTTCACTTGGCAAGTAATCAAAAATACCATTTATAGTAGAAATAACAACTTTAGAAGAGGGTAATCTTTTTAAAAACTCCTTTTTCTTAAAGAGTTGAAGTGAACTTACATAATTTACTTCGTAAGGAAATAAACCAAACTCAGTGTCGGTAAGTGCCTCTTTAAATACTTTTGAGAGTGCATTTGCATCACTTTGAGAGTTAACAATGATAAGCACTTTTTTATCAAGTTCATTTACGATGCTTTCAAGAAGTTCAGTAAAAACACCTTTTATTTTTATATAATTTTCCTTTTCAATAAACCGCTTATAGACGTATGCCTTATCGGTTAAATGTTCTAATCTCATCTGTTGTATTCTCTTTGTGCAACTTCTACGCCATGTGAGATGATTAGGCTAATTGCGTTTACACTTTTATCAATAACATCGTTTAGGACAACTTTCTCATCTTTTGTAAAAGGCGATAATACAAAGTCCACTACTTCTTCTTTGTGCTCTGGTCTTCCAATTCCAATACGCACTCTTATTATTGGTTCTTGGATGAGTTCTTTTATGGATTTAACTCCTTTGTGCCCTGCTGAAGACCCGCCAACTTTTATCCGCATCGATCCTAAGGGTAAATCAATATCATCATGCACAACGATAATATGGTCTGATAACACCATAAAACCATCTTGGAGTTGTCTAACTGCACGACCAGAAAGGTTCACATATGTAAGGGGTTTTGCTAACATTACTTCGTATGCTACATCGTGAATGTTTACAACACCCCTCCCAAACAAGGCATTGTATTTTGCAAAATTGATTTTAATTTTCCATTCTTTTGAAAGCCTATCCACCACCATAAAGCCAACATTATGGCGTGTGTCCTCATACTCTTTACCTATATTTCCCAAGCCAACAATAAGGTGCATACTTTAATATTATAACCTTTAAAACACATTTTTAAAAAGGTGGTTTTTAGTTCATTTTATACACACATTGTTATTTTACCCTTCCCAGTCATTCTGAGACAAATCCCCGCAGAGTCATTCCGAGCTTTAGCGAAGAATGACCTCCTTTATCGTTATTCTGAGGACGCAAGCCCCCCTGCCTTCATTCTAACGAGACATCCTTTTGCCGAGGAAGAATCTCATCGTTTATTCGAGGGGGTGGAAAGTCCCCCCTCGATACTCCCCCAAAAAGACAAGATCCTTCGCTTAAGTTTACACTGAGCGAAGCGAACGTGCTCAGGATGACCCCAAAGTGTCATTCTGAGGAAGCGTCTTTTTGCCGACGAAGAATCTCAGCCGTTTACATTCGCGAGGGTAAAACCCCTTGATACTCTCCCAAAAGGATGAGATGCTTTGTTTACGCTCAGGATGACCAGGAAATGAGAAATAAGATGAGAAGATAAGAGGATTCAGGATGACAAAGAAAAAGAATGCTTAGGATGTCTGCAAGGTGTCATTGTGAGGAGCAAACGTAGTGAGTGT
>JAINCR010000002.1 GCA_036574215.1 Caldisericaceae bacterium | reverse complement strand
CGAGGTTTTTATTTAATTCATCAAACCTTTTCTTCTTTAAGAGAAATTTTATCGACTCTGGAATACTAAAGAGAGTAAAAAGAAAAACTAAAGAGAAAATAAAGACATAGTAATCAAGTTGCCAATTTGTTTTTCCTACTGTTACAGCAAATACACCGATTATTATCGAACCTATAGCCCAACTTGCTTCAAGAAGCACAAGATTTCTTCCTCTTATGGATTTAGGAGAAAATTCTGCTAAATATGAATTTACAACTGGAAGCAATCCACCCATTCCCATACCAGCAAGAAAACGAACCAAAAGAAGCAAATTGAAATTCATTCTTATACCTGTTAATGCGGTAAATACCGCTGTTAAAACAAGAGTTATTGCAATTAGCGGTTTACGTCCAAAATAATCTGAAACGTTGCCGAAAAGAGTTGCTCCTATTAACATCCCTAAAAATGTAAAAGAAGCAATAAGAGAAGTTTTAGTTTGATCAATATTATAATACAAAGCAATTTTAGGAAGAGTTAGGCTCATCACCATGACACCGGAAGCAACAGTTGCCCAAAAAAGAGCGCTAACCAAAAGTAGTTTTACTTGAACTCCTTTTGAAACTTTTTTTTCAAGAAAATCTTCTACTTGCATTTTTACCTCCTTAGACTTTTTTTAGTAAATTGTAGCATATGTATATACACGTGTCAAGTATTTGAATTGAGACTTTTTACAAAAATCCTACGCTGAAACAAGTATGTCATCCTGAATCGTGTCATCCTGAGCACTTTTTTTTCATCCTGAGTGTAAGCGAAGGATCTAATATTTGAGAGGAACAGTCCCAAGGCTTCCCTTTCTCATCCAGTCATCCCGAGCACGTTTTCTTTGCTCAGTGTAAACTTAAGCGAAGGATCCTGTCTTTAAACGTATGAGATTCTTCATTTCTTACACCCTCAGAATGGCAATATAGGATGAACGGCAAGATTCTTCCTCGGCAAAAGGTCGCCTCGTTAAGAATGACGCCCATTATGTCATCCTGAGTGAAAAGAAGGATCTTGTCTTTCAAAGGAAAAGATTCTTCCTCGCTTAATTCGTTCGCTTATCTGAATGACCAGGCGAGTCTTCACCACGTAGGAATGAAATTGTTTGTTTTAGGATTATTTCAAAGTCAGCATGACATTTTGGGTTATTTTACTGCTTTTGTAAGAGACCCAAATTCGCAAAAATAACAGATAGATTAAATAAAAAAAGAAAAGTCGATGAAGCAAAAAAAATGAATTTTATTTTATTCTGCTAATCTCGTTAACAATCTGTTTTGCGATATCTTTTTGAGTTTTTAAAATTACTTCTTTTACTTTGTTTATGTTATCTGGATAATTCTTACAAATCTCAATTAAATTGGGATATTTTTCAACAATATATTCAAATACATTAGGGTATTCAATTTTGTATGCCAAAAGAGCAGATTTTTCAATTAATTTATGAATAAGAACGAGGGTATCTATAGTTGGAACTCTTCGATTTGAAACTATACTTTTTACACTTTGAGGTTTTACTTCCATTGAGGAAAGGAATTTTATCTCTTCGGAAGTAAGAACGATTTCTTTATTACCTTCACCAATTTCAACAAACATATCAAGTAGATATGAGATATTCGTAAAAATATTTTCGGTTTCTTCAATTGTTTTTATTACTGAATCTGTTAAATTTTCAAATTCGGATTTAAAAAAAACAGAACCCTGGATGTTAAAATCAAACTCATCTTTTACAATTGCCATCTCTTTCAGCGCATCTAAATCAGAAAAATCATTATAACTTGCATAAACAATACGGCCTTCTTTTATAAGAACTTGATTTTCATCTTCCAAACCAATATAGAGAATGCCAGACATCTTGTTTTTGTTAACAAGATTAAGAATTTGTGATAACTTCATATCCTTCCAAAGAAACCCTTTTAGCATACTTTATTATACACAATTTTTTTAATAAATAAAGGTTTAAAAATTTCACCTTTTAAAATGACTAAATTTATTTAAATAAGGTTGACTAAGTAACTGAAATAAATTATAATTAGAAAAAATTTAAAGGGGGTTTTATGAAAATTACACTTTTTAAAAACGAGAAACACGAAGTTGTGAAATTCTACAATTATGAAGATGCAGATGAAGTTGAAACAAATCAGTTCCTTATAAAAAATGGCGATGAAGGAATTTTATTTGAACCAGGTGGCACAAGAATTAATACCTTCCTATTCTCAGAAATTTCAACAATTATTCCGCCGCAAAAAATAAAATACATAGTTTTATCGCATCAAGACCCTGATGTTGGAGCATCGCTAAATTTTTGGTTGATCTCCTTAAATTCAAAAATAGTAATCTCAACTCTTTGGGAAAGATTTATCCCTCACTATACAACGAAAGGTATTAGTAAAGAGCGCTTTGTCTTAGTAAACGACTACGGTGGAAAACTTAAATTAGGTAATACAGAAATTATCCTTCTTCCAGCACATTTTTTACACTCTCCGGGGAACTTTCAAGCATACGACCCAACATCAAAAATTCTTCTTTCAGGGGATATGGGCACTTCTTTTAATGCACCTTACGAAGAAGTTCAAGATTTTGAAAACCACAAGCAGTATATGGAAGGCTTTCACAAAAGATACTTGCCGTCTTCTTACTCAATTAAAGAGTGGGTCAAATTGGTAAGAAGCTTGGATGTAGAACAAATTATCCCCCAGCATGGAGCAAGATATCCAAACAAAGAAATTGTAAATGCCTTCCTTAACTGGGCAGAGCAATTTAAACCAACTCTTGAAGAAAACCCAGGCTGGTATAAAGTAAATAATGAATTTTTAGATTAAAACTTTAAACTATACTAAAAAGTATTTCTAAAGTGCTGTCTTACGGCATCCTAATAGGATGCCTTTATTTTTTTTCTTGCACGGACCTTTCCATTAAAATTTTTTTCTAAAGAAGTGTAAGATAGTAATTTCTTCACGGATTCTTCACAGATGGTTTTGTATAATGCTTTCAGGAAGTTCAAAAAGAACTTCCAAAAAAACTTACACTTAGGAGGTGCAAGATGAAAAAAAGAGTTTTAGCGTTGATGGTAATTCTTGGCGTGATAGTATCAAGTACTGCATTCTTTGTAAGCAAACACAATGTGTTTGCAAGTGGAACAACAACTACTTCTCAGGTAGCAACTAGTGCAAAAGCTCAAGATGAAGCAAACACTCAAAACGATGTAAAAGAGCCAAACTATGTTGGGAGTATTGCTGTAACTGAAACAGATGCAAAAGATGAAGCAAGTGAAGCTCAAGCCCTTCAAGGACTTGCAAAGATTTCACAAGCTGATGCAGAAAAAGCTGCCCTGGCTAAAGTTCCAGGCACAGTTGTAAAAACAAGTTTAGATAATGAAAATTGCTATCTTGTGTATAGTGTTACTATTAAAGATGCCAACAACAAATTAAGTGATGTAAAAATTGATGCAGGCACAGGTTCAGTATTGATAGTTGAAGCTTCAGATAGTATGGAAGAAAAAGCTTCTCAAGCACCTGATACTGATACAGTGCAAGAAGAACTTCAATCAGGTAATTAGTTAGATCTTATTCTTACAGAAAAACTCCGGGG
>JAINCR010000001.1 GCA_036574215.1 Caldisericaceae bacterium | reverse complement strand
TGATGAAGGCAATCATTGTGCATGGTGGCGCAGGAGATGCTAAAAAAGAAAGTGAGATCCAAGAAAGGGTTAACTTTATGGAGAATGTTGCTTCTTTTGGTTATTCCCTTTTAAAGGATGGTAAAGACGCTATAGGTGTTGCTGTTTCTGTTGTGAAGATGCTTGAAGACCATCCTCTGTTTGATGCCGGTGTTGGCTCATACTTAAATGAAGAAGGTTTTGTTGAGATGGATGCAGGTATTATGAATGGATCGAATCTTTCCATTGGTGCCGTGTGTTCTATCCGAAACATAAAAAATCCGATTGAACTTGCAAGGGCCGTTTTGGAAAAGTCAAAAGCAAATGTTCTTTCTGGTATTGGTGCAGAAAAATTTGCAAAAGACTGTGGTATAGAGTTTGTCCCAAATTACTAATTCTATACTGAGAGAATCAAACAGATCTACGAAGGGACTTACGGAGATACAGTAGGAGCAGTTGTGCTTGACGGGACAAAGATTGTGTCTGCAGTCTCAACAGGAGGGACCCCTAAAAAACCTGTTGGAAGAGTTGGCGATTCACCTCTTGTGGGATCTGGTTTTTATGCAAATAGTGATTATGGAGCAGTTGCAACTGGGATTGGAGAAGATATAATGAAACTTGTGTTGAGTTATAGAGTAGGGTTTTACCTTCCTTTACATTCTCTTGAAGAGTCAGTTAGGCATGTAATAGACGATTTAACAAATATAAACGGAAAAGGTGGTATTATTGCCCTTGACAAGTATGGAAACATTACATATTCTTATAACACTAAAGGGATGTTTTTTTCTTATATGAAAGATGGACTTGAGAAAGTTGTTTGTGGGTATTAGTTTAAAAGGAGGTTGAGATGAAGAAAATAAATGCTTTTATAATTCTTTTAGTCATTTTTAGCTTACTTCCTTTAACTTCAATTTTTGGTTGGAATTCACACGGTTTAACGCTTTCTTACGTATTAAAAAACGTCCAGTGGTTAAACCAATACAATAACATCACCATTACTCCTTTTACCTATAAAGATGATATCAAAGAGAAAATAAACCCTAATTTTGAGATTAAATACCTTGATGGAGCAATAGGAGAAAAAACCACTGCCTATAAAATACTTACAACATATGCAGATGAGCCAGATTGGGGGTTAGATTCAAACTTAGGGTTATCTAAATTTCAGATACTTATGGGTGATTCTCAAGGCTATAGGCACATGTTTTATAAAATGGGATTTATCCAAATTGGAGAAAATCCTAACCAAATTGAATTTTGGTTCAATATGGCAAAAATAGCAAGGGAAAGAAATGATTACTATTGGACGTTTAGATTTCTTGCAAGAGCACTACACTATATGGAAGATATCACTCAACCGTATCATGGAATACCTGGTCCAACATTCATTGTATTATCAAACATCTTTAAAGGTATTAAAGCGCTTACAATAATGTGCTCGAATCACCATTATGCGCTGGAAGATTACCAAGGGTATATGGTAGGAATTGCCAATAAAAAATACGTAGAAACTTTAGAAGAATACTTCATGCCGTTAGAAGTTGATGATGTAAAATCCATTGTTTGGTTGGGTAAGTATGCTGCCTCTTTAAATAGGGAAAGGGTTAAAGTGTTGTGGCCATTAGAAGAAAAATTCTTTGGTCCCAAAGTAAGCGGTTATAAAGAAGAATTTCATTTTAACCCTTCAAAATTACATTTGGGTGAGTATAACTTAGACTACCAGGCAGAATATGACAACGCGATTCTTTATTCTCTTAGATACTTTAATGGCTTTTCCCGTTTGTTGTTGGAATACACAAAGAAGAGTTTAAATTTGTAGTTGATTATTTTCCGTTTTCTTCATTTTCAAAATGGTGGTGGCGAATGTCCTTGCCTTCACCTATGTAAACTACGTATTCTCCAATGTTCGTTGCTTGGTCTGCTATTCTCTCAATGTTTTCTGAAACTCTAATAATAAGAATTGCCCTGTTGATTGTCTTTGGGTCGCTTAACATGTATGTAATTAGTTCCCTAATGATTTGGTCGTTTAGATTATCTATCACGTCATCTCTTAAGCAGATCTCTTTTCCAAGTTTTGCATCTTCGTTAATAAAGGATGTTATTGCATCATCGAGCATCTGGATTGTAAATTCTGTCATTCTTGGTAAGTCGATGTAAGGTTTTACATCTGGCTGAGGAATGAGTTCTCTTGCAAACTCTGCAATATTTACAGAGAGATCTCCTACTCTTTCAATATCTTTTACCATTTTTATAATCATTGCAACTTTTCTTAAAATTTTTGCTTGCGGAGAATACAAAGCCAATGTTTCAATAGCAAGGTTGTCAATTTCAATTTCAAATTCATTTACCTGCGGTTCAAGTTCGTTAATTACTTTTTCTGCGAGTTCCATTTTCTTTTCAACAATGGATTTAACAGAAAGCTTTACCATTTCTTCTGCAATTGAAGCCATTTTTAAGATCTTTTCGTTTAAAAGTGCTAATTTTTGTTCTATCATTTAAATCACCTCATCCAAATTTCCCTTCAAGATAATCTTCCGTTAATTTATTTTTGGGTGTTGTAAAAAGCTTTTCTGTTCTGTTGAACTCAATAAGTTCTCCCAGATATAAAAATGCTGTAAAATCAGAGACTCTTGCTGCTTGCTGAATATTATGTGTAACAATTATTATAGTGAAATCTTGCTTTAGCTTTTCTATGAGTTTTTCAAGTTGTAGTGTTGCAATTGGGTCCAACGCTGAAGCAGGTTCATCCATTAAAAGTATTTGTGGTTCTACTGCAATTGCTCTTGCAATACAGAGTCTTTGCTGTTGCCCACCAGAGAGGCTGAAAGCAGAATCAAATAACTTGTCTTTTACCTCTTCAAAAAGATTTGCTTCTTTCAACGCCCAATTAACTTTTTCTTCAATAAATTTTTTATCTTTTATTCCCTGAATTCTTAAACCGTATGCGATATTTTCAAAAATAGACTTAGGGAAGGGATTTGGTTTTTGAAAAACCATTCCTACTTGTTTTCTTAATTTGTATACATCTACATCTTTATCGTAAATGTTCTTTCCGTCAATAAGCACACTTCCTTCTATTGTAATATCTTCAAAGAAATCGTTCATTCTATTTAAGCTTCTTAAAAATGTTGACTTTCCGCAGCCCGATGGTCCGATGATCGCAGTTACACTTTTTTCTTCAAACTCTAAATTGATATTTTTAAGAATGTGCTGTTTTTTTGTGTAAGCGTTTAGGTTTTTTACTTCTACTTTTACCATTTTTTACCTCTCCTAAATCTATCTCTTATTATAATCCCAGGTAAAGAAATTGTAAATACAAGAAATATAAGGACAATAGCAGAACCAAAAGCAATGGGCACTTGATCTTTTGGAAAAGTTCCTTCTGTAAGAAGTGCGTAGATTGTGTATGGTAATGCCATAACTGGTTTAAAAAGACTGTTGGGTAATTCTCTTGTATAAAATGTTGCTCCAGTAAACATTATAGGAGCAGTTTCTCCTACGGCCCTACCAATGCTTAAAAGAACTCCTGTGATAATGTTTGGTAAAGCAGTTTTTAATACAACTGCAGAGGTAGTTTGCCATTTTGTTGCACCAAGCGCAAATGATGCATCTCTAAAATCTTTTGGCACCATTTTTAGACTCTCTATAGTTGTTGAGGAGATTATAGGCAACATTAATATTGCAAGTGTTAAACTTCCAGAAAGAAGGGAGATTTTGAAGCCAAATATTTTTGAAAAAAGGGCAAATCCGAAAAGGCCAAAAATAATTGATGGAATACCGGAAAGTGTATCAATTGCTAATTTTACTACTTCTGTAAAAAGATTTTCTTTAGAATACTCAGATAGGAAGATGCCTCCACCTATACCAATGGGAATTGCTAAAAGGGATGCAAGTGCAACAAGACTAATGCTACCTAAGATTGCAGGTAGTATTCCTCCTTCTGTAAAACTATTTTTAGGAAAACTTATTATGAATTTTAGAGAAATTACCTTTAAACCATTTGTGAAAATGTATAATAAGACCGTTAGAATTGCAACAATTGCAATTAATGTTGCAAGACGAAAAAGTAAAAATACTATTCTTTCCTTATTTTTTTTATCCATAGAGTCTCTTTATATAGATTTTTCTTAAATAACGGCTTAGCATGTTGAATAAAAGTACAAAAATAAGTAAAACAAACCCAAGCATGAATAAGGCTCTGTAGTGTAATGAGCCAACCGGAGTTTCTGCCATTTCAAGAGCGATTGATGCAGTAATTGGACGCATGGGTTCTAAAATAGAAGAAGGAATTCTAATTGAATTTCCTGATGCCATTAAAACTGCCATCGTTTCTCCAATAGCCCTACCGAAACCTAAGGTGATTGCGGCAAAGATGCCGGGTAATGCTGATGGAATAGTTACTTTCATGATAGTTTGGTATTTGGAAGCACCCAATCCAAAAGAAGCAAGTTCTTCCTCTTTTGGAGTAAGGGAAATCGCATCATCTGCAAGTGTAATTATTGTAGGTATTGACATAATTGCCAAGATTATGCTTGCGTTAAGGCCGGTTAGACCTGTTGGAAGATGGAAGATATTTTTTATGATAGGTGATAAAAAGAGCATTGCAAAAGATCCATATATAACTGAAGGTATACTTGCAAGAAGTTCGATTGTTGGTTTTAAAAAACTTCTAACTTGAGGACTTGCAAGTTTTGATAGATAGATTGCACTGCCTAAAGATATGGGAACTGCAAAAAGCATTGAAAAAACTGCAATATAAAAAGTTGAAACAATTGAAGGTAAAAAGCCAAAGAGTGGAGGTGTTTGAGTTGGCCTCCACTCTTTTCCAAAAACGAGTTCTTTTAGGGAGTATGTTTTAAGTAAAGGAATGCCTTCTATTGCAATTAAGGTGATAATTCCCAAAAGTATTATGAAAGATACGTAAGCAATAATTGTAAAAATTATTCTGTCGGCATTCCTCTTCATATTTTTACTTAATTCTAATAAAGCCTACTTCTTCAATAATTGTTTGTCCTTCGTCGGAAAGGACAAAATCAATGAAATTCTTAATCTCTCCTGTTGGTTCACCGTTTACCACTAAAAAGAGTTCTCTTGAAAGCCCATAAGTTTTATTTCTTACATTTTCTACATTTGGAGCTACTCCGTTGTAAGAAAGTGCTTTAACTGATTCGTCAACATAGCCTAAGCCAATATAACCTATGGCATTTTCATTTGTAGCAACTGCACTCCTTACGGTTGCATTTGAAGATTGGTAAAGCGCTTTATCTGTTATTTTTGCATCATGTGGAAGAGCAAGTTCCATAAATGATCCGTATGTGCCAGATGAGGTATCCCTTGATACAACAACGATTTCCGCATCCTTTCCACCAACATCTTTCCAATTGGTAATTTTGCCTGTGAAGATATCTGCTACTTGATCTTTTGTAAGGTTATTTACTGGGTTGGATGGGTGAACAACAACAGAAAGTGCATCTAAAGCAATTGGGATTGGGTTAAGCGTTATGCCTTTTGCCTTGGCATTGTCAAATTCACTCTGTTTTACTTCTCTTGAAGAGCTTGCAATGTCGCAGATACCATCTATTATTGCAGCGATACCATTACCAGAACCAGTTCCTTCAACAGTAATGTTTACATTAGGGTGTTTGTCCATGTAAACTTCTGCGGCTTTCTGAACAATAGGAAAAACAGTTGTTGAACCATTGATAGAAATGTTTGTTTTTTCCTTCACCGTTGATGTAGTACACCCTGTAAATGCAACAACGACTAATACAAAAAGTGTTACAACTAATACTAACTTTTTAGCCACCTTCTTCATATTCCACCTCCATTATATTCTATTATGTGTGTTTTACAAAACAAGAAAATTCAGTTAAAATTTGGTTAAAAAATGGTTAAATTCTGTTAACTTTTAAATTTTTCAATTTGATAAATGGAATTTTACTCTAAAAGTTGTGCCAATACCAACTTTACTTTCTACTTCAATCTCTCCGTTCATTTGGGTAACGAGCTTTTTGGTTATTGTAAGTCCCAATCCTGTGCCTTTTAATGCTTCATTTCTTGATTTATCTTCCCTATAAAATGGTTCAAATACTTTGTTAAGATTCCCTTCTTTAATGCCTCTCCCAGTGTCTTTTACCTCAACGATAGCTACATCATCTTCTTTTTTGATTTCAATCTCAATTCTTCCAACTTCTGTATATTTAATAGCATTTTCAACAAGATTATTTAAAATATCTTCTATAAAGTATGAATTCCCCTTTAAATGAATGCTATCTGCCTTAACTAACAAAGATAACCCCCTTTTCTTACAGATCAGCTCAAATCTGCTTTTAATTGACTCTGCAATCTTTTTTAAGTCTACAATTTCGTTAAAACTTCCTCCAAATGAATCAATTTCGCTTAGTTTTAAGATACGTTCAATGAGATTTGATAACCTCAGCGTGTTATCTTTTAGTATCTTAAGGAATTTCTCTCCACCTTTCTTGATAAATGATTCATTTTCAATAATTTCAAGCGTTGCAATAATTGATGATAGTGGAGTTTTCATTTCGTGAGAGACAGCCTCAAGAAATTCTGTTTTAACAAGTGCATCTTTTTCAAGAGTTGTTTCTTTCCTGAGAATAAAGATAACTGAGTTGTTGTTTTCAAAGTCAATATGGTAACTTTTTACGTAATAAGTAGAGTTATTTATCTCAATAGTATTTGTTTTTGTTGCCCATGATTGCAATGCTTCAGAAATAATATTTAGCAGATCTGTATTTCTTATTGCTTCATAGAATAAACCTTTTTCTTTAATTTTAAGAATTTCTAATGCTTTTTTATTTTTGTAAGAGATTTCGCCATTTTTTCTTATTACAAGAATTGGCTCTTCAATACTATTTAAAATTAAAGAGTAGAGATGAATCTTGTCATTACAGTCTTTTGTAAGGTCTGCGTATTCTTTTTGAAGTGTTTTTAGGTTTTCTGTAAGCTCATAAGATAGGATAGTTGCATTATTAATATCTTTGTTTTCTTCTTTTGGCATACTTTTAACAAAATCTTCAAGTTCTGTAAGTGCGTTGTTTTGTAAAAAGAAAAACGATAAGAGTAAAAGAACAGCCAAACTAAAAAGAAAAACAGTCAATCCCAGTAAATATCTTATGAATAACGTTACAAGCCCTAAGAAGATAAGACTAATAGACGACAATAGTATTATATTTATTCTTCGTTTGAAAATTTGTAACCCACCCCTCTTATAGTTTTGATATACTTTCCACATTGTCCTAATTTATCTCTTATGCTTTTAACATGCACATCGATTGCCCTTTCAATTGGCGAAGTCGTATGGGAAAAAGCTTCTTTTAATATACTATCCCTTGAATAAACCTTTCCTTTGTTTTCAACAAGAACTCTTAGTATTTTAAATTCAGTTGGAGTTAATCGAATTGTTTTGTCTTTACAATAAACAAGGAAACTTCCAATGTCTAATGTTAGGTCTCCTTCTTGAATTGTTGTTTTGCCTCCCTCTCTTATAAATGCTTTAACTTTTGCTGCAAGTACTCTCGGAGAAAATGGTTTTGGAATGTAGTCATTTGCCCCCATTTCAAGTCCAAGCACCATGTCTCCTTCTGAATTTTTGGCTGTAAGTATGATTACAGGGATTGACTTTGTGTCTTCTCTTGATTTTAGAGATTTTAGAATAGTTAATCCGTCAACGTTTGGCAGCATAAGATCAAGCACTATGCAATCGTATTTTTTGGGACCGATTGAATTTAAAAAGGTATCACCGCTATAAAATTTATCGACCTTGAAACCTTCTCGTTCTATATAAAATGAGGCAAGGTCGACAATATCCTTTTCGTCATCGATAATGGCAATTCTCTTCATATTTTTATTATAGATACTTATTACATTTTTTACAATAGGAAAATATGAGTTATAATTTCATTGTGAAAAATGACTATGTAAAGAAGAATAAAAACTACTTTTAAGGATTTTTAAAGGTTTTGGAGAGTTTTTAAATGAGATATAAAACAATTGAAACTGATTTATCTATAAGGGTAAATATTCAAAGGTCTATTTTTATAAGTCATGTAAAAAGGATTTTTACAAAAGAAGATGCAGAAGAATTTATTAAAAACATAAAAGACGAATACAAAGATGCTACGCATAATCCTTTTGCCTATAGGTTGCTTAACGGCACTTTTCAATATTCTGATGATGGAGAACCTTCTAAATCGGCTTCTATACCTATATTTAATGCAATTCGCTCAAACGGTGTCTACAATGTGGCAGTGGTTGTTACACGGTATTTCGGTGGAGTAAAACTTGGAATCCCAGGTTTAATTGAGGCTTATTATTCTACTGCAGATTTTGCCATTAAGAGTGCTAAAGTTGTGGAAGTATCAACGAAAAAAAGATTTAAAATTTCATTACCTTACCAATCTTTAAATTATCTATATTATGTATTATCAAAAGTTGAAAGCAAAGTGCTTGAAAAAAATTTCGGGGAATTTTCTATTTTTGAAATTGAGATAAACGAAGACGACGAAGAAAAATTTTTGGGCTTACTTAGTAAAGAAAAAAGTATTCAATATCTTTAGAAATATGAAATTTTTTTACTTTTAAAAAATTGTATGTAGTTTTATACTTTGTATAACTTGCAAACTGAGTTTATTTTTGTTATAATAAGTTGCTTTAGGTAAAACTGATTTTTAGGAGGCTAATGTTGGCAACGAAGATTAAGCTTGCAAGAGTTGGAGCACCTCATCGAGCGTTTTATAGGGTTGTAGTATCCGATTCTCGTTTTGCAACGGATAGTAAAATTGTTGAAATTATTGGACATTGGAATCCTGTATCCGATCCTGACGAACTTGTTATTGACAGAGAAAAGGCTATTGATTGGTTGAAAAAAGGCGCAATGCCTACTGAAAGTGTGTTGAATCTTCTTAAAAGAGCAAAAATTTGGGATGAGTTCCTAAAACTCAAGGGAGGTAAGTAATCATGAAAGAACTAATCGAAACAATTGTTAAGGCTTTGGTAGATAAGCCAGAAGAAGTTAAGGTATCTGAAGTTGCTGGAGAAACAGCAGTTATTTTTGAAGTAAAAGTTGCAGATTCCGATATTGGAAAGGTTATTGGAAAACAGGGTAAAACTGCTAACGCACTAAGAACTATTGTTAAAGCAGCTTCCTCAAAGATTGGCAAGGCTGCAACTATTCAAATCAATTCAAGACCAAGAGGAGTATAACCCTAGGAGAGCTCGATGAGTGTGCTTCATCTTAAGCAAAATGTTGTTGTAAAAGTTGTTGTAACCGAAAAGTTTAAAGAAGACTTTAAAAAAGATCTTCAAAGACAATTAGAAAATGCGGAGAGTAAGGCGCGCGACCTGAAGTCTTCGATGGCGCGCGTCGTAATTGAAAGTGCTGGTATCCAAAATGCTTCTTATGTTGAGACTCTTAAAGCACGCATCGAGGAAGAAAGGATGCTTCAAGAAGCATTAGCGTCCCAATTGAGGGACAAACTAAGGGAAATAGATGAACTTCCCGTTGGCTCTGTTTATCCTTATGTTGTGCTTGAAGGCTTTGTAGATGTGCAAGTTGGTGACGATCTCTTTAAAAAAATTTCATCGCAAGAAATAATCTTAAAAGATGGCATAGTTACCGAAATTAAGGAAGGCACCTAATAGGTGCCTTTCAATGTATGGAAGTCCATATCCTTACAATATTTCCAAATCTTTTTGAGTGTATAAAGGATTTTGGTATTTTTAGACTTAGTTTAGAAAGATCCCAATTACAATTTTACATTCACAATTTAAGAGATTTTACAAAAGACAAGCACAAAACTACTGATGATACCCCGTATGGTGGTGGTGCAGGTATGGTTATGATGGTAGAGCCGGTTGTAAAAGGTATCGAATCTATAGAAAATCAATTTGGAAAACAGTTTAAGATTTTAACTTCTCCACAAGGAGTAAAATTCAACGAAAGTCTTGCAAAATATCTCCTCTTAAAAGATAAGGTTCTTTTTATTCCTACCCACTATGAAGGAATAGACGATAGGATAATGGATTATATTGACTTAGAGATCTCAATTGGTGATTATGTGTTAAGTGGTGGTGAGATACCTGTTCTTGTTATGCTTGATGCGATATTGAGATTAAAACCAAACATACTGAATAATGCTGAATCTCTTAAAGAAGAAACTTTTGAAAATAATCTTCTTGAATATCCCCATTTTACAAGACCAGCTGAGTTTCGAGGAGTATCTGTGCCCGAAGTTTTAACAAGTGGCAACCATAAAGTTATTGAACGTTTTAGAAAAAAGGAGTCTCTCAAAAGGACACTGTTAAAGCGTCCCGATTTAATTTTTCAGCATGAATTTACAGAAGAAGAAAAAGAAATGCTAAAAGAAATAATGGATGAAATGGAAACTACCATAAGGAGAATTTTATGAGACTTTACATGGTGCTTTTACATTACCCTGTTTACAATAAAAATAAGGAAATTGTTGCAACAAGTATTGTCATACACGACTTGCATGATATGTCAAGGGCAGCAAAAACTTATGGTATAAAAAAATTTTATGTTGTGCAACCAATGGAGGAGCAGAAAAAGGTTGTTGAGCGGATCTTACGCTTTTGGGAAACAGTAGGATACGAGTATAATCCCAATAGGTTAGAGGCTATTTCTATTTTATCTGTAAAGGATAGTCTTAACGATGTAGCAAATGAGATAAAAGAGGTTGAAGGTATAACGCCCTTTATCATTGGGACTTCTGCAAAGAAAAGGCAAAACCTAATTTCCTTTACTGAAGCTGCAATAAAGTTGAAAGATGAAATCCCAATCCTTGTTGTTTTTGGGACAGGATGGGGGATTCCTGAAGAGTTTGAAAATAATTTTCATGCCTTTCTTCCACCAATAGTTGGGATTGGTGAATTCAACCACCTTTCGGTAAGAAGTGCTTCTTCCATCATGTTAGATAGACTTATTTTTAAATACAAGGAAATTACTTCCTCTCTAAGCGAAGAGGATTAACAAATACTAAGCCAAACACTATAAGTATACCGCCTATAAGCATGATTGTATTTAGTGTTTCTTTTAGAAATATAACGCCGCTTAAACTTCCAATTATTGGGTTTAAGTAGATAAAAGTTGCAGTGGTAGAGGCTTCTTTGTATTCAAGCGCTTTAAACCATACAGTATAGCCTATAAGGATACTCAAAATACCAAGGTATAGTATAGCAAAAAACGTCGGTTTATTGATTGTTAATAATGTTTGTATGTGGCTAACATTAGTAAAAGGAATAAGTAAAATTGTGCCAAAGAACAAACCAAGTGTGTTTAATTCGATCGGTTTAAAGTGTTTGTAAGTCGAGTTGGAAATTACTGTTGCAAGAGCCCATGAAGTTACTGCTAAAAGGCTTAAAAACACTCCTAAAATGTTTTCGATTTTGAAACTATTGGAAAT